>JAFLJW010000443.1 GCA_022712815.1 Pseudodesulfovibrio sp.
TGCCGGAGAACGAGGCGCAGCCGATGCCGAACGCGATATTCGCGGGTTTGCCATGAAATTCTACACCGAGGAAGGCAACTGGGATCTGGTCGGCAACAACACGCCGGTCTTTTTCCTGCGTGACCCGCTCAAATTCCCGGACCTCAACCACGCCGTCAAACGCGACCCGCGCACGAACATGCGCAGTGCGAAGAACAACTGGGATTTCTGGACCTCCTTGCCCGAGGCCCTGCATCAGGTGACCATCATCATGAGTGATCGCGGCATTCCGGCCAGCTATCGCCATATGCACGGGTTCGGCAGCCACACCTTCAGTTTCATCAATGCGGACAACGAGCGGTATTGGGTCAAATTCCATTTCCACACCCAGCAGGGCATCAAGAACCTGACTGACGAGGAAGCCGCAAAGCTCGTCGGCATGTGCCGCGAAAGCCATCAGCGCGACCTGTACGAGAGTATCGAGAAGGGCGAGTATCCCAAGTGGACCCTGTTCATCCAGATCATGCCGGAAAAGGAAGCCATGGATTGTCCGTACAATCCGTTCGATCTCTCAAAGGTCTGGTTCTACGGCGACTATCCGCTCATCGAAGTCGGCGAGTTCGAGTTGAACAAAAACCCGGAAAACTACTTTGCCGAGGTCGAGCAATCGGCGTTCAATCCCGCCAGCATTGTTCCAGGCATCAGCTTCTCCCCGGACAAAATGCTCCAGGGACGACTTTTCTCCTACGGGGATGCCCAGCGGTATCGCCTGGGGGTCAACCACCACCTGATTCCGGTCAACGCCGCCCGCTGCCCGTTTCACAGCTATCATCGTGATGGCGCCATGCGGGTGGACGGCAACCATGGCAGCACCCTTGGGTATGAGCCGAACAGCTACGGAGAATGGCAGGAGCAACCGGACTTTGCCGAGCCGCCCCTGGAACTCGACGGCGCGGCAGACCACTGGGATCACCGGTCGGACGAGGATTACTACTCCCAGCCGGGCAAGCTCTTCAGGCTGATGAGCCCGGCCCAGCAGGAAGTGCTGTTTTCCAATACGGCTGCTTCCATTGGTGATGCACCAAAGGAAATCCAGATACGCCACATCGGCAACTGCCTGAAAGCCGACCCGGCCTATGGCAAGGGGATCGCGGACGCCTTGAAAATTGACCTGTCAGAAGTTGAAAAAGGGTAACTGATCAAACTTGAACAGGGAGCGTCCCACAAAAAAGGACGCTCCCTGTATTTTGGTAAATCTGTGTGGTGAAGTTTTGGAAAAACATGCTCACCCCGGATACCCATTATAAAGCGCTTGTCGCTACTCCACGGAAAGGTTATTAGTACATAATAACTACTCCTGCCAACGGATAGGTACTGTGATATGATGATCGATTCCTGGGAAAAAGCCATGTCTGCCGAAGAATCGCGCAAGGCGATGAAAAATGACTCGGACCTGCTCTGGGAAGAGCCCTCTGATGACGGCCCCGAAGACGAAACCCCTGTGGTCGATGCCTCTTTGGATGCCATGCCGGACAAAGTCTCCATACAGGAAGAGCTTCGCCGCGTGGACAAACTCTACGGCGAGGCCCTGGGGTATGCCCACGGGTTTATTGACGATGTCAGAAACGGGAAGCCCTTTGATTTCAATGAGGCCACCCCGCTGGTTAATGAATTCATCGACTCGGTCTTCAGGAACGAATCGGCAGCGGCAGCCATCAGCAAGCTCAAGGCATTCGACGAATATACCTACACCCACTGCATCAACGTCTCCATCCTGGCCGTGATCCTCGGCAAGCGGCTCGGATATTCACGCGACAGGCTTGAACTGCTCGGTATTGCGGGTATTTTTCATGATGTGGGTAAATCGGTCATCCCTGAGATCATCCTTAACAAGCCGGGCAAGCTTTCCAAAACCGAAATGAACATCATGCGGACCCACCCCCTGCGCGGTTACCAGATTCTCAAGGACCAACCCGGCATTGCCAATGAGGTGTTGCGCGGCTGTCTGGAGCATCACGAAAAATTCGACGGCAGTGGTTACCCTCGGGGTCTCAGGGGAAATCAAATCAGCGATTTTTCCCGTTTGCTCACGGTGGTGGATGTCTATGACGCCCTGACCAGCAAGCGGGTTTACAAGGCCCCCATGCCGCCCGGTAAGGTTCTGGGCATGATGTACAAATGGCGGGTGACCGATTTCCATCCCAATGTAGTGGAAGAGTTCATCAAGAGCCTGGGTGTCTACCCGGTGGGAAGCTTCGTGCGCTTAAGCTCCGGCAATCACGCCGTGGTGGTGGACCACAATACCTCCGACCCCCTGAACCCGTCCATCCGTGTGGTCTACGACAACAAAATGCACCAAATCCCGATGACCACCGTCAACCTGTCCGACAAAGACGTTGAACTCAAAATCACTGATGTCATCAATCCCGACGAATACAAGGTAGATATTTACAAACTCATCCAGTGACGATTGATCCTGAGACTTCATAACCGGAAAGTGGCAGGCAAAACGCCAGACAGAAGGTATATTGACATCGGCAATCATTACAATCTGTTAAAATGTGTTTCCTAACCGGACAGCCATGTTATCAAAAGTACGCTTGGGCCGGATGAACCTTAAAACGTAGGAGGAGTGTTCACCCAGATGATGCGCGCTTTCTTCGAACCATTGTTGGCATAACGATGGGCTTTTTCAGACTGAAAGAAAAAGGAATCACCTTCATTAAGATGGACGCTTTTCCCATCGACCACTAAATCCAGCTCGCCTTCAAGGACATACCCGACCTCTTCTCCCTCATGGCTAATATCGACATCGGTCTTCCCGCCAGGCTCAACTATATGAATATGAGCCTGCAACAAGTGTTCACTCTGCCTACTCATGAGGGCTTCAAGCGATACTCCATGACTCGGGCTGAGATTACCCATTATTGGGCGCTGCCCTTTGCGCAACACAAATCTATTATCATTTTCTTCAATAAACAGATGCCCGATGGAGACATTCAAGGCACTGGCCAAACGGTGCAAAAGATTCAACGAAGGATTACCCTTCCCGTTTTCTATCTTGGAAATAGCACTCTCCGAACAATCAGCCTTGCCTGCCAAAGCATGCAAACTGAGACCTGCAGAGCTTCTGATCTTCTTTAACCGTCTTCCCAATTCCAAGCGATCCTGATCCATTTCAACAACTCCCGAGAATTTCTACCATTTGTGTGCGGACCGATTCAACTCATTAGTTGCTTACGGGTAATAAAAAAACCTCGGCAATCCACTGTATTTGATCCCAGATTCAATGGACCACACGACTATATATAATCTTAATGATAATGAAATACACTTTTTCTCACCAAAAACCCAACGACACCAAGCATTATTGTATCGATAATGCATTATGTATCAGCAGGAAAGAATTTTGACAAATTTTACTGGCAGTAAACATTCTTGTCACAGAAAAAACAAAAAGCAGTACTAATTATACAGTTTTGTAAAAAGATTCCAAAGCTTAGAACCCGAACAGAAGTTGAAATGTTCACCTTAAACCACTGTAAATATTATTAATTCAAATTTTTATATCTCTCTTCAAAGCATCTTTCAACACTTGGTATGCTTTCTGCTTTTCTTGACTCCCAGGAAAGGTCGCATCGGTTGGAAGTGGTAATTCGGGAAAATAGCAGCCCGCCAATCAAGCAAATGATTTTAAGGTCAAGTTTTGAATTTCAACGAGCAGAGGAGGCATTGGCGAACGATAGCAACAAGGCATTTATGGCTGGCTAGGAATCCGAGGAAGCAAAATTATGCGTCTTCTCATTAGAACAAATTTCTGAAGATTGTATCGGCTTTCAGCCTGTAAAAACGAAAACCTAAGGATATTACAATGAAAACATTCAATCAAAAAATCGCCATCACGTGCATTGCTGTTGCCGTGATGACTTTTTCATTAGTCGCAGCACCCAACTTCGCGAATGCCAAGGATATTGTAAAAGTTGCATTCATTGGACCTTTGACTGGCGGCGTAAGTGCCAACGGAATTGGCGGCAGAAACTCTGCCGAACTGGCTGTTAAGGTTCGCAATGAAGATCCTGCTGCTAAATACACTTATGAATTTGTTGGCATGGATGACGAATGCAAGCCCAACGTTGGTGTTCAGGTTGCAACCAAAATCGCATCCGACAAACGCATCGTCGGGGCAGTTGCTCACTACTGCTCTGCTGTAGCTTTGAGCGCAGTCAAAATTTATCACCGCTTCGGCCTTCCCGTCATTGTTTGGGGCGCAGTGCATCCTGACGTCACTTACGGCAACAAGTTTAATGAAATCTTCCGTGTCAACGGAACAATGATCAACCAGAACGAAACTGCTGCAAAGTTCATGACCAGTAACGGATACAAAAAATTCGTCATCATCAATGACACAACTGATTACGGCAAAGCCCACAAGGAGTACTTCAGCAAGTTTATCGTTGAAAACGGCGGCGAAATCATCGAATCCTTCGGCGTAACTGCTGACCAGCAGGACTTCACTGCCGAGCTGACCAAGATTAAGAAACTGGACCCGGAAGTCATCTACTTCGGCGGCCTGACACCCGTCGGTGTTAGAATCAGGTCTCAGATGAACAAGCTTGGAATCAATGCCCAGTTCGAAGGTACTTCCGGCCTCAAGTCTGACGCATACATTGAAGGTCTTGGAGACCTATCTGAAGGCACTCTTTCCTTCATCGAAGGTGCTCCTCTGGAAAAGCTTCCCGGTGGCGAATTCTTCAGCAGCGAATACACAAAAGTAGGATATGACCAAGCTGCTGAGTCTTACGGACCGTTCGCATACGCCGCTATGAACCTGCTACTCGATACCATTGAAGAAAAAGGCCCCAACCGCAAAGCTGTGGTCAAGGCACTGAACGCCCCTGCCGAATATGACAGCATCATCGGAAAGATCGACTTTGACGATCACGGACAGAACACCGTTGCCGCAATCTCGAAATATGTTGTTCAAGATGGCAAATGGGTTCTTTGGGAAGACAGTGAATACGCAAGCGGAAAGCGTAGCCTGAAAAAATAACCGAACCAAAGGAGAGGCTGGCAGCAAGTCTGCCGGCCTCTCAATACAATCCCTGTTGGATAATGATGCTGAACTTCTTGCGCGCCCGTAGGCTGATGAGAATAGATGGGACAGCAACCGGCTCCACAGTAAAACCGCACAGATTAAAAACTAACGTATCAAATTTTAAACAAGAATGCGGCCCTTGGAGAAGGGAGCCCCCTTTCAAAATCGCATCTAAGGGAGAAGTGAAAATGGATATTAGTTTATTAGCACAATTCACAGTTAACGGCCTAATGCTCGGCATGATGTACGCGCTGGTAGCTGTTGGATTCACACTATTTTTTGGAGTTCTAGACATCATTGTTTTTTCACATGGTGACGTTGTCATGGTAGGAGCCTTTGCAGCTCTTACAGGACATTATTGGCTAACCGGCATTTATCCGGACATGTCCATGTGGGTAGAGCTGTTTTTCATCAGTTGTATAAGTATCATTACAGTAGCGGCCTTCGGCATGATAATGGCGAAAACCATGATATTACGACTACGATCAGCATCCCCGCTCAACACATTGCTTGCAACCATGATGCTCGGAACCGTTCTGCGCGAAGCAGTCAGACTCTTTTTCCCCGGCGGTTCAAACCCCAAACCGTTTCCGGTACTGCTTCCAGATATCAGTGCCTCATTTGGCGATTTCACTCTCCGTTTTGACAGTGTCATTCTCTTTGTTCTCGGAGCATTGCTGATTGTCTCGCTACACCTTTTAATTACCAAAACCAAACTTGGCATGGCTATTCGAGCCGTGGCACAGGATGAGGAAACAGCCCGGCTCATGGGAGTCAACTTCACCCTAATCGTCCTTATCACCTTTGCCATAGGCTCGGCTGTTGCCGCTTTTGCCGGAGTAATGAACGGACTCTATTACAACGAAATCAACTTTGGAATGGGTCTGCTACTTGGAGCAATAGGCTTTAGTGCAGCGATCATTGGTGGTCTTGGCAATATTTACGGCGCAATCCTAGGCGGATTCCTATTTGCCGGTCTACAGACTCTAGGTGCTGTCGCCATGCCTTTTGCCAGTGCATACAAAGATGTTTTTGCCTTCGGCGTCGTGATTCTCATAATGGCATGGAAACCGACCGGGCTCATTGCAGAGAAGACGAGTGAAAGGGTATAATCATGAGTACTAATACAACAAACAGTTTGTCTGGGGTGCTCTGTTCCTTCGCATTTGCCGGAGTAATCACTGCACTGATGACAGCAATATTCATTGTCGAATCTCAACTGCTTATCGCTGGAGTCCTGCTTGGGACCATCGGTGCAATCGTCATATCCTCCAAGTTTGGCGTCACAAGCATAATTCTCAAATCTCTCGGAGAAAATGAGAATCTATCCAATGCCCTGGCCGTTCTGGTCACTCTCGCACTAATAGTGATCTTCTACGATGATCACTATGTCCTTTTCATACTCTGTACCATTCTACTTTACAGCGTCACCGTGCTGGGACTCAATATCCAGCTAGGATACGCAGGACTCATCAACTTCAGTGGAGCCGCCTTTTTCGGCGTTGGCGGTTACACCGCAGCAGTATTGTCCCAATATCACTCAATACCTCCAATTCTAACCTTGGTCATTGGTGGAATTATTGCTGCCATCGTCGGCTCTATCCTCTTGCTTCCGATACTGAGAACATCTGGACATTATAGCGCATTAGTCACATTGGCATTCGCGCTGCTCTTCAAGGTCTTCCTTGATGTCAATGACTCACTTGGCGGTGCCCAAGGTGTGGATGTAGGTTCATTCACCCTCTTTGGGTGGGATTTCGGTAACGACATAACAATTGGCAGTTACGATGTATCCTTTTATGTACCATATGTACTGGCATCCCTAGTCATGCTGTGCGTAGTCTTCTTCTTTGTCCGCCGCATTGAACGATCTTGGATCGGACTGTGTCTTGATTCCGTACGCATTGACGAAGTTTCATCAAGCTGTTTTGGAATCAACATCGTTCGTTGGAAGATCGTAGCATTCACCATCGGCAATTTCGTTGCCGGTTTGAGCGGAGCTTTGTACGCCAGCATCCTTGGCTACATCAGCCCTGCCAACTTCTCCTTCGGAGACTCCCTCATGTTCCTGTCAATCCTGCTGCTTGGCGGAATCGGAAACCTGTGGGGAACAATCATTGCCACCGCTATAGTTGTTGTCCTTCCTGAAAAATTCCAAGTCATTCAGGAATACCGTTTATTCATCTACTCAACGTTGGTTCTCCTGATGATTGTATATCGTCCCGTTGGACTCTTACCCAGAAAAACCAGGACATACCGCCCCGGAGAATCATCATGAGTGACAGCTTGCTTCAATGCACAGGTTTAACAATGCACTTTGGCGGCTTGGCCGCGCTGAGCGACATGAGCCTGCATATCAATAAAGGAGAAGTCCTTGGACTTGTCGGCCCTAATGGTTCAGGGAAAACAACGTTTTTCAACGTAGTCTCCGGCATATACAAACCGACATGTGGCACCGTCATCTTTGACGGGAAAGACATTACAAGTGAATCTCCTCAGGCTGTGTACAATCATGGCATTTCGCGGACATTCCAGCTTTCTCGCCTCTGTCTCGAACTGTCGGTGTTTGACAACATCATGATCGGAAACCACAAGCGCCTCAGCCGTGGATTCATCAGCAACATATTCTCTCGGCGCAAATTCAACGAAGAGTATGAAGATGGTCTCAAACGAGCCACACACATCCTCACGGCATTGAATCCCGAACTGGCAAACCGCATGTTTGATGTAGTCAGCGAGTTGCCAATGATAGATCGCCGCAGAATCGAGATATGCCGTGCCCTGATTTCAAAACCGAAACTACTGTTTCTCGACGAGCCTTCCGCAGGCATGACCCATGAAGAGACCCGGCAATTGATGGATGAAATCCTCAATATGGGATCGTATGCCAAAGGATTGAGTATAGTTCTGATTGAACACGAGATGAATGTCATCAAGCGAGTAACTGACCGATGCGTGGTTTTCAACTTTGGGCAAAAACTGTTTGAAGGCACCTACAGCGAGGTCATCGCCGATCCCGCCGTACAAGAAGCCTATCTCGGTAAGGAGGTTGAATAACATGCAAAGGGCACTATCCATCCGTAATGTGTATACCGCGTACGGCAAGGCAGATGTTTTAAGTGGCGTGGACATTGAAATCCTGCCAAAGAAGATCACATGTTTGCTAGGCTCCAATGGTGCGGGCAAATCAACACTGATCCGCTCCATACTCGGCCTTACCCCTCCAAGAGAGGGCGAGATAATCTTTGAAGGACTCCCGATTTCCGGCCACCCTACGCACAGCGTTGTGGCCAAGGGCATAGCCTGCATCCCGGAAGGACGCCGAGTTTTCCCCAAAATGACTGTTAAGGATAACCTCCTTATGGGTGCATATCTGGAGAGCTCGGAAAAGAAGATCAAGATGAACATGGGGAAAGTATTTGAAATTTTCCCAAGACTCGAAGAAAGACAGGAGCAGCTTGCCGGAACTATGTCCGGCGGTGAGCAGGCAATGGTTTCCATCGGCAGAGGGCTAATGAGTTCTCCCAAACTTCTCATAATTGACGAACCATCGCTTGGGCTTTCGCCAGCACTGGTCAGCGAGAACTTCAGGATCATTCGGAAAATTAATGATGCAGGGACGGCCGTGTTCCTTGTCGAACAAAATGTCCGGCAAACTCTGGCCATTTCCCATTATGGATATGTCCTTTCCCAAGGAAGAGTTACAGCCCAAGGAACTGCTGAAGAATTAAAGACTTCCGACGAAGTCCAGCAAGCTTATTTTGGATAATAGGAATCAAATATGAATTGTGATGTTGTTTCATTGGCGCAAAAGCTGATCTCGTTTAATACGATCAGCCAAGAAGGCAGAGAAGGCCCTTGCCTCGACCATATTGACAAGCTATTGAGTTCTGTAGGTTTTACTGTTTACCACTCCCCTCTTGACGAGTGCAGGGGGAGTCTGGTGGCCCGTCTTCATCCAAACGCCAAAAGCTCCAGCCTGTGTTTGGCTGGTCACATTGACACGGTTCCGCTCGGGGCCGAACCGTGGACAGTCTCTCCTTTTGAAGGAGATATCCGTGACGGAATGCTATATGGACGAGGATCTGTCGACATGAAAGGCGGCATTGCCGCGATGATTGCTGCCGCTATTGAGCTTGCACCATTAATCAGCCCTGAAAAAGATCTGGTTATCCACTGCTATGGGGCTGAAGAAACGGGCTGTGAAGGCTCGTTTGATGTCACTAAAAACCCCAAACACACTGAAGGAATTAAGGCCGCCATAGTCGCAGAGCCGACATCAAACCAGATATTAATAGGACACAAGGGAGCCTTGTGGCTCAAGGGAACTGCAAAGGGAAAAACGGCCCATGGCTCCATGCCCCATGAAGGAGACAATGCCTTGATCAAGGCAGTAAATGCAGTGATCAGCATAGAAGAGATGGATATTCAATGCAAAGATCCGCATATGGGTGCATTCTCCAAAATCGTCAGCACCTTCAAGTCCGGTTTAAATATCAATTCCGTGCCGGATAATGCCACCTTCACCATCGATATGCGCACAGTCCCAGGCCAGAAATCAGACGAGTTGTTACTATCACTACAGCAGGCAGCCGGAGATCTGGTAGAATTGGAGACTCTGCTCAATGTACCGCCCTTCTGGACTGACCCCAAGGACCCGTGGGTTGCACGAACATCAGATATTCTACAAAGGGATTCCGAGAAGCCCAAACCATACCAAATCCAGACAGTACAATTCTTCACGGATGCGGCAGCACTTCGTCAGGTACTCCCGACCATCCCAATCATCATTCTTGGTCCAGGCGATCCAGGCAAAGCCCATTCCACGGATGAAGCATGCCCAGTTATTGAACTGCAAGAGGCCTTTGAGCTCTATAGGGAAATCATCAAGGATTGGTATGAGATAGGAGCTTAACGCTCTCTCTGTAAAAACAATACACCAAAAGTTCAATTAACGCGTTGAGCATTGACGCAACAGGACAATTAGAATGACTAATGCAAACTTCGCAAGTGAAACATTGAGTATTTCAAAATACAGAAATTCATCGAAAGAGGAGTTACGGCAACTCCTGAAACAGCACATCGATCTCTTGGAATCGATAGACCCTCATCTGCATATCCTTGCCCATGGATTAGACAAGGGAAAGATCGAGCAGCAGATCGATGCTTTGTTCAACCGGTTTGAAGACCCAAATCACAGACCTCCATTGTTTGGAGTGCCAGTTGGAATCAAGGACATATTCCGGGTTGACGGGGTTTCCATCAAGTGTGGCTCCCTGCTCCCTGCTGTGCTTTTCAAAGGGGAACAAGCAGAATGCGTGCAAAAGCTATACGATGCTGGAGCTATACTCTTCGCGCAAACCGCAACGACAGAATTTGCCTATTTTGAACCCGCAGCAACAAAAAACCCACATAACCCCAAGCATACTCCCGGAGGATCAAGCAGCGGCTCCGCTGCCGGGGTAGCCGCAGGGGCCTTCCCTTTGGCTCTCGGGACACAAACAGTCGGCTCGGTAATTCGACCAGCCTCCTACTGCGGGGTAGTCGGGATGAAACCTTCTTATGGGAAAATCCCCAGTGAAGGCGTGGTCTACTTCTCCCGCACAGTCGACCACATTGGGTTTTTCTGCCAAAACATATCGGAACTATCTTGCATAATGGAAGTCTTCGACTCGCAATGGACTCCCAGCGATAAGCAGAAACCATTACGAATAGGTGTACCGAACGGGAAGTATCTTGATCAGGTACCCACAGAAACCATGACATGGTTCAAGGAAGTCCTCTCGAATCTAGAAGCCGGTGGGATTGAAATTACATGGGTCAATTGTCTTGATAGAATTGAAGCAATCTCGGACAACCATACTGATTTGATTGCAGCGGAACTGGCTCAGGAACATGCCCACTGGTTCAAGGAATATAGCCACCTCTACCGACCGACAACCGGGAACTTTATCCTGAAAGGCCAATCCATCTCCAACTCAAGACTGGCAGAGGCACGAAAATCCTGCCTTGATTTGCGCCAAGAACTGACTGACCTGATGAATAGGCACTCCCTTGATTTATGGATCTGCCCTTCAACGCTGGGCGAAGCCCCGATCGGACAGCAAGGCACAGGAAGCCCATCCATGAATTTGCCCTGGACACATGCGGGAATGCCTGTGATCTCCATCCCCTGCGGGACAGGCGGCATGGGCCTACCCTTGGGGATTCAGTGCATTGGCAGATTCGATGAAGACCATCACCTGATAGCCGATGTGTCCAACTTCAAAAACACACTTGAAACATGAAAAAGTCCCGGTTTATGAGCCGGGACTTTTTTTATGAAATAGCGGGGTAGAAGCCAGGGGTATCGGCGCGCCCTAGTCGATTTTCCGGTATGCCTTGGGAGCAGCGCCGCAAATGGGACACTTGTCAGTTGGCTGGCCGTCCTGAGTGTGACCACAGATGGAACAGATATGGAATTCGGCTTCAACAAATTTGTCCATGTCTGCAAGGGCGGCTGAATATAGTTCAGCATGGATTTTTTCTGCTTCATTGGCAAAACCAAAGTATCGCAGTACGGCGTTTTCACCCTCGGTTTTTGCATCTTCCATCATCTGAGGATACATGGATTCAAACTCAAAGGTCTCACCTTCAATGGCGGCCTTGAGGTTCTCCTCGGTGGAACCGATACCTTTCATCAGACGCAGATGGGCATGGGCATGGATGGTTTCGGCTGCGGCTGCGGCCCGGAAGAGCTTGGCAACACCGGGTTTGCCTTCACTTTCGGCCTTTTGGGCAAAGGCGAGGTATTTACGATTGGCCTGGGACTCTCCGGAAAATGCGGCTTTCAGGTTCTCTAAAGTCTTGCTCACTTGATTTCTCCTTTTTGTGTTATTGATAACCAGTATGCACGGTCATAAAAGATTTCGCGACTCAATTCTACTTGCGTCAGACCATCTAGTAATGATTCTTAGATAAGAGTGCAAGGGAAAATTGATATTGTCATGACAGAGGATGCGCCAATCAGAGTGTTTTGCCAGGAAAGGAGGGGCATCCGGGCTGAATTATTTCCCAAAAAAAAGATGTCGCCAAAGCTTACTACTCTTTTTTTTTCTCAAGTATGATAAGTTTAAATCCACTCATATTTCCATTTTACAAAGAGACCTCGCAGACTTTCGCATCCAGCCCCTTCCGTGCTACAAGTCTTTTCAGACAAACAACCTTACAAAGGACCCCTGCCATGTCTTCAAAAGTATATTTCTGGAATCTCAGAGCCTCGGTCAAAGCCCCTTTTGATAAGCGGATGCGCAGTTTGCTGAAAGCGGCCAATGTCGGCAAGGAAATCACCGAGGGCGACCTGACTGCCATCAAACTTCACTTTGGCGAAAAGGGAGTAACCGGTTTTTTGCGCCCCTTGTGGATCAAGCCGATTCTGGATTTCATTCGTGAAGCCGGGGGCAAACCGTTTTTGACGGACGCCTCTACACTGTATGTGGGGCAGCGCGGTGAGGCCGTGTCCCATTCCCTTTGCGCGGCTCAGCACGGCTGGGACCCACTTATCCTGAATGCACCGGTGATCATCGCGGACGGTCTCAAGGGCGAGCATGAGGTGGCGATTCCGGTGGGGGGCAAAAATATTGAGGAAGCATATATCGCGGGGGCCATTGCCGAGGCGGATTTTTTTGTTTCGCTCAATCATTTCAAGGGGCATGAATTGGCCGGGTATGGCGGTGCGCTCAAGAATATCGGCATGGGCTGTGCCAGCAAGATGGGCAAGATGCAGCAACATTTTTCCACCGGTCCCGTTGTCACCCCGGATGACTGTCAGGCTTGTGAAGCGTGCACCAAGGCTTGCAAGACCGGTGCGCTCTACATGGACGAGTCCACCGGCAAGATCGCGCTCGACCCGGAAAAATGTGTGGGTTGCGGCGGATGTTTCGTTGTTTGCCGCCATGGTGCGCTGAATGTGAACTGGCAGGTCGGGGTACGAGATTTCCTGGAACGAATGATGGAGTATGCCCTGGCCGTCGTAAAGACGAAAAACAAGCCATGCCTGCATGTCAATTTCGTCATGGACGTAGTCCCGGACTGTGACTGTGTGGGCTATACGGACGCGCCCATCTGTCCGGATATCGGTGTGCTTGTCAGCTTTGACCCGGTCGCCATTGATCAGGCATCCATGGACCTTGTCAGTGCGGCCCAACCACTCTATCCGAGCCAGCTACCCTTTGGCATCACGCCCGGCCAGAACAAGTTCGCGGCCATCCATACGCATGTTCCCGAACACATGGGCCTTGATTACGCCGAAGAAATCGGGCTTGGTTCGCGAGAGTATGAATTGATTAATATGTAGAAGGCGGAGCAGAGTATCCAACCAAAAAGCCGGCCCTGCGGAGAAATTCCACAGGGCCGGCTTTTTCATTTGTGCAAGGTTGGTTATTCCACGGCAAATCCGCCGATGTTCTCCGTTGGTTTTTTGCCGGGCTTTGCTGCGCCAGCAAAGGAGGCAGCGGATGTGCCTTTGATGATCTGGGTGGCTGCGGCCACCATGCCGCCGATGTTGGCGAGATCTGCCGGGATGATCATGGTGTTGTTCGTCTTGGCGAGGTTTCCGAATTCGTCGATGAACTGCTCGGCCACCTTGAGGTTCATGGCCTCTTCGCCACCGGGCAGGATTATGGCTTCGGCGACTTTTTGCAGTCCCGTGGCCGTGGCATCGGCCACCAGCAGGATTTCCTGGGCGCGGCCTTCGGCTTCGTTGATCCGCTTCTGCTTTTCACCCTCGGATATCTGCATGGCTTCCTGCTTCAAACCCTCGGAACGGTTGATACGGGACTGGCGATCACCTTCGGAAAGGGCGATTTCAGCACGCTTCTCACGCTCGGCTCTCATTTGCTGTTCCATGGCGGTCATGACAGAGCTCGGAGGGGTGATATCCTTGATCTCGTAGCGCATGACCTTGATGCCCCACTCTTGGGCGGCTTCGTCAACGGCCTGAACCACGGCGGAGTTGATGGATTCGCGCTCCTCGAATGTTTTATCCAGGTCGATCTTGCCGATGGCTGATCTGAGCGAAGTCTGGGCGAGCTGCGAGGCGGCAACGTAGTAGTTCTCAATGCCGTATGAAGATTTTTTGGGGTCGTTGACCCGGATGTAAAGCACTCCGTCGATGGTCACTGATACATTGTCGCGGGTGATGCACGACTGGGCCGGAATGTCCATGACCTCTTCCTTGAGGCTGCGTTTGTATCCGACTTTATCGATGAAGGGGATGAGGATGTGCAGTCCGGCACTGAGTGTCTTTGAGTATTTTCCGAGTCGTTCTACGATATACTCACTTCTTTGCGGCACGATAACGGCGGTTTTGACTACCAGCATCACCAGAATCAAGACAAAAACGAGTACGGTAATCAGTGAAGTCAGAGTTGAGGGGTCCATTTAGTTCTCCTTTTCAACGGTGAATGTATTGTGGTCTTTTTTATGTCTGGAGACGATACGCACCGTGGCTCCAGATTTGATTTCCTGCGTGCCGTCCGCAGTCCAGAAGGTTCCCTGAAATTTGATTCTGCCTCGATGTGGCGGCGTAATGGTCTCCACCACTTCGGCCAATGCGCCGAGGGCAGGGTCTTCTTCCGCGCTGTTGTCATCAACGGATGTTCCTCGGAAGGTCGAGGCCATGAATTTCCTGAGAAGGAGGATCAAAGCCAGGGACGACACACCAAAGGTTACAATTTGCATCTGGAGCGTGCTGCCGAAAAAGGCGGTGGCCCCGGCAATAATGGCACCGACACCAAAGAAGACGAGGATGAAGGCAGGGGCCATCACCTCGGCGATGATGAAGGCAACACCGACACCGAGCCAGATCAGCCAGAAAATATTTTCCGTAGATGCGAAATAATCCATAAGTCCTCCTGATTGGATACAGTAGATACATGGGGTGGATGGATTTGTCGATGGTAGAAGAGAGGCTGAATCGGGATGTAAATAGTCTTTCGGTGAATTGTTTCGCTGGAGGCTTGGAAAACAACCAGTAATGCGGTAAAGACCTTGATACAAAATGGAGGAAAGATATGAAACGTTTAGTAATGATGAGCCTTTTTATCGTTTTGACTTTCATGATGTTTGGTTGTGTTTCCGCAAGCAAACATCGTCAGGATGTCACTGATGATACTGGCGAAAAGGTAACGGTTGGTACGGTCCAGCGTGAGATCAAGGTGGGCATGAGTTCCGCGGAAGTCATCGAAGTGCTTGGTTCCCCCAATATGGTCAGCACGGACTCTGAGCGGCGTGAAGTCTGGGTTTGGGACAAAATTTCCACGACCAATGTCTATTCCACCAGTTCCGGCGGTGTTTCCGCTCTGATTCTGGGCGGGGCAGGTGTTGGCAGCGGCATTGCCGGTGGCGGTGTCGGTGGCAGCTACAACAGCAACACGGGCGCGTCATCAACCAGCCAGCGTACCCTGACCATCATTGTCAAGTTCGACAAGGAATCAAAGGTCAGGGATTTCGCCTATCGCCAGACCAGCTTCTAGGGGTAAGTCGTCATGCATAAACGTTTATTTGTAGTGATTTTGGGTGCGCTCTTTCTTGTCGGGGCCTTGGCTGGATGCAATGCCAAAGTTCCCAAAGACGCTATGGCCTTTAGCCCTCAGACCCTTCAGGATCGCCAGTTGCAGTCACGACGCTTTGATTCAGGTGACGAGCTGTCCCTTATCGCGGCCTGCGGCGGCGTCTTGCAGGATCTTGGATATGCCATGGAGGAGAGCGATGCCGCCCTCGGTTTCATGCTTGGTTCCAAGACCCGCGAGGCCACTGACGGAGGTCAGATTGCGATGGCGCTTCTTGTGGCTGCCCTTGGGGGCGGGAATGTGCCGGTCGATAATCATCAGATCATTCGGGCGTCTATAGTGACCAGACCCATTTTTCAAAAGAAAGAAGGTGAAGCGCAACACGGGCTTTTGAGCGAAGAAAAAATCGTCGAGGTCACCAAGACTGTACATGATGCTTTGTATGAGTATCTCAATGACAGTTTCTCTGCTGAGGTCAGCGACAAGATTTCTGTGCGTCTTGCGGAAAAGACGGCGGAAAGCTTGCAGAAGGACCTTGAGATCATCAGCCTGATCAAAGGCACGGTCGGCTCGACCATAATTCGTGTCACCTTCCAGAGAATAATTATTAATACCCAGGGGCAAATCTCCGCGCTTGAGTACATAAATTCAGCGGAAGTGTACCAGGACTTCTTCAATAAACTCTCCCAGTCAGTGTTCCTGGAGGCACACAAGATATGAAAATAAAGCTCCTTATTCCCTTGTTCATTCTTCTGACAGCCCTTGTGGGTTGTCGTGCCGGACACCAGCAAGTGCTTGCCAGCGAAGGGTCCCAAGTCAAGCTTCGCAGCATCCAGACCCGGGCGTTTGACACCCCGGACAAGCGCAATACCCTGCGCAACTGCATTGCCACATTGCAAGATTTGGGTTTTGTCATTGATTCGGCGGACGACACTATCGGGACCATTTCGGCCACCAAATTGTCCGGCTACCGACTTCGGATGACGGTCTCTGTCCGGCCCCGTGGCGAGCAGATGATCGTGCGTGCCAATGCCGAGTACAACATGCAGGCCGTCGAGGACCCGGAACCCTATCAGCAATTCTTCAATTCCCTGTCAAAGGCCATGTTCCTTGATGCCAACGATGTGAATTGACAACGCAAGCCAGACGTCTCACGGATACAAAAAAGATCGGCCTTGGAGGATATTCCTCCAGGGCCGGTTTTCTATTGATCGTCCTTTCGAGCGAGGGTAAGCTGGTGAAAATTTTCAACCTCCGCTCAGGATTATACTTCTCATGAACGATACCCATATCCGTCCCATTGCAGGCGAACTCTCCATCGCACCGAAGCAGGTTGCCGCCGTTGCCAAACTCATTGACGAGGGGGCCACGGTTCCCTTTATCTCCCGCTATCGCAAGGAGGCCACCGGCTCACTTGATGAGGTGGCCGTGGCCGCCATTCGTGACCGGCTGACCGAGCTGGCAGAGCTGGACAAACGGCGTGAGGCCATCCTCGCTTCACTTGAAGAACGGGATCTGCTCTCTGATGAGCTGAAACAGGCGGTTATCGGTGCCAGGGACAAGGCCCAGCTCGAAGATATCTACCTACCCCATCGGCCCAAACGGCGCACCAGAGCGTCCATGGCTCGTGAGCGCGGGCTTGAACCGCTGGCAAACACGTTGTTTGCCCAGCGTGGCGTGAATCCCACAGCCGAGGCCCGGCAATACGTGAACCCCGACAAGGACGTTCCCGATGTCCCTGCAGCCCTCGCCGGTGCGCGGGATATCATTGCCGAGAATGTCAGCGAGACTCCCGCAGCCCGCAAGGCCATGCGGACCCTGTTCATGAAACGGGGCCGATTCGCCTCGCACATGGTCAAGGGAAAGGAAGAAGAAGGGGCCACCTACCGCGACTGGTTTGACTGGGACGAGCCGGTGGGCAAGATTCCCGGCCATCGCGCCCTTGCCATGTTCCGTGGCGAGCGCGAAGGGATGCTCAAGCTCTCCCTGCGTCCGCCGGAAGATGAAGCCCTCGGCCTCATGCACCGATCCGCCCTGCATGGAAACGGCCTGGATGCCCGCGAAGTGGGCGCGGCTCTGGACGATTGTTACAAACGACTGCTCGGCCCGTCCATTGAGAACGAACTGCGTGCGGAAGTGAAGAAGCTCGCCGACACCGAGGCCATTCGCGTTTTTGGTGCCAATCTGCGCGAACTGCTGCTGGCCCCTCCGCTCGGGCAAAAACGAGTCCTTGCTCTGGACCCCGGTTTCCGTACCGGAGCCAAGCTTACGGTTCTCGATGCACAAGGAGCACTCAAGGAATACGCCACCATTTTTCCGGTGGGTTCACAGAAACAGATGAACGAATCCGCAACGACCCTGCGCACGCTCTGCAAGCGGCATGATGTCGAGGCCATCGCCATCGGCAACGGCACGGCAGGACGCGAGACCGAGGCCTTTGTGCGCGATCTGGACCTTGGCATTCCGGCTGTGCTGGTCAACGAATCGGGCGCGTCCATCTACTCGGCGTCCGAGGTGGCGCGTAAGGAATTTCCCGACCTTGATCTGACCGTGCGCGGCTCGGTTTCCATCGGGCGCAGACTCACGGACCCGCTGGCCGAACTGGTCAAGATCGACCCCAAATCAATCGGTGTGGGCCAGTACCAGCATGATGTTGACCAGGCCGCGCTCAAGACCGGCCTTGATAATGTGGTGGAAAGCTGCGTCAACTCGGTGGGCGTGGACCTGAACACCGCCAGCGCAGAATTGCTTGCCTATATTTCCGGCCTTGGTTTGGTCCTGGCCGGAAACGTGGTTGCTCACCGCGATGAGAACGGCCCGTTTTCCACGCGCAAACAACTTCTCAAAGTCAAACGTCTCGGTCCCAAGGCGTTCGAGCAGGCCGCCGGATTCCTGCGTGTGCGCGGCAAAGATCCTCTGGATGCCAGCGCAGTCCACCCGGAACGATACGGGCTGGTCAAGCAGATGGCCAAAGACGCGGGCTGCACCGTGGCTGATCTCATTGCCGACCCTGCTGCGCGGGACCGTGTGTATGTGGAAAAACATGTCTCGGACAAGGTCGGCTTGCCCACCCTCAAAGATATCATGACCGAACTCGCCAAGCCGGGCCGTGACCCGCGTGCTGGATTCAGTGCGTTCTCGTTTACCGAAGGTATCAACGACATCAAGGATTTACAGCTCGGCATGAAGCTACCGGGCATCGTCACCAACGTCACCAACTTCGGCGCGTTCGTGGACCTCGGCGTCCACCGCGACGGCCTGGTTCACATCAGCCAGCTCGCCGACAAATTCATCCGCGACCCGTCCGAGGTCGTGGCCGCCGGACGCGAGGTCGAAGTGACCGTCATCGGTGTGGATGAAAAACGAGGGCGGATCAATCTGAGCATGAAGAAAAATCCGGTGGTGGGGTAAAAAGAAGGACTACCTGAAATTGTCTTACCATTAAACCTCTTGGCAAAGCCAACACGGGATTCTTAAGGCCTTTGGCCTTAAGCCCACCGGGAGGCAAAATCATCCGATAAATTCCGCTAAAAGCGGCTTCCTGTTTTGCTTTTCAATACTTTCAACCAACAACAAATCTGCAAATTTAGATGAATTTGCCCTGATCTGTCCGATCAAGGCAAACGCACTTAATTTTGCCTTGTGAACCGGTTTTCTGGGGAAAAGGACTCCCGTTATCACTTTTGTTTTTTTGAAAACAGTGTTCGCAAATTAATATGCGCTCGCCCTAGGCAGTGGAGTGGGAAAATTGACATGGGGCCATTCTGTTGATAATGAATTTCATAATCATTTGTTTTGGTAGCTATAACTGGGTAAAAAAACACATGTGAAACAGGGTTTCTCAAAAGAATACATAGACGATCTGTTCATTGCCAAGGAGTTTTCATGTTGAAGTATATCTGGCTGAGTACGCTCATATTCTTTTCCACATCTGTCCCCGCGCTGGCAGTCCAGTCTGCAACGGCGGTCCATACGGGAGCCGTGCAAGGCATTGCCTCTGAGGCGACCGCTCAAAAAGAGTTCCAGCGATGGACAGATCAACGGGAAGAACTGTCTTCTGAAATCAGAGACATGAAAATGACTAATTCCTGGTTGGAGTTCCAGAATGCGAAGTATCAACGATATCTCGAAAAACAAAAAGCTGTCATTGCGGAATTGGAACGACGCAAAGTGGAAGCCCTGCGCATCCAAATGGAGTTGGAGCCATTCCTTGAAATCATAGTGGACAAACTTTCTGCACAGATTGCCGCAGATCTTCCTTTTTTAGAGGAAGAGAGGACACTGCGTATGACTTTTCTTCGCGACTCGCTTGATGATTATCATCTGGAATTAAGTGAAAAACTTCGTCGTGTCCTTGAAGCTCTTCAAATAGAGACCGAGTATGGTCGGACCATTGAAACGGTTTCCTCTGAGCTGGATATTCAGGGTGTTTCCATGCAGGTGTCCATTTTTCGACTGGGCAGGACTGCTCTGTTTTACCAAACCGAAGACGCCTCATCCGCTGGCTTTTGGGATAGAAAAAACCAGAAATGGCAGCCCGCGGCTCAGGAATTCACCAGAGACATACGACGAGCAAAGGATATGGCTTCCCGCAAACGTGCGGTGGAACTGCTTTCCCTTCCCATAGGAGAAGCCCAGTGAACCGTTTTGCCCTTGCCCTTGTCGCAATATTTTTCATCGTGTCTTCCGCTATCGCAAAACCCTGGACCCAGGTTGCACAAAGTGTCATGGCCGAAAAAGTGAGTTCTCAGGCCGATGCGGTTGAAACCCGCCAAATTATCAAAAAACAAAAAGCGACTTTGACAAGCGAAGCTGTGGTCCTGAAAGACTCTGTCGCAAAAAAGCAAGCAACGTTCAATGCGCTGAAGGAGCAGTATAATACCCTGCTGGAGCGAGAAAAGCAGCTTAAAGAGGAGCTTCTCGCGCAGGCCCATGAATTGAAGACCATTGACGGAACAATCCGCACCTCGGCGAAACAGGCTCAGGACTACTTTCACGACAGCCTGACAACCACGGAATATCCGCAACGAACAGCTATACTTGAGGGTATTCTTAACCCGAAAAAATTCCCCGGATTGAGCGGCATTCAGAACCTGCTCTCCCTGTATCTTGAGGAAATGAAAGCATCCGGAGAGATCGTTCATCGAGATGGACAATTTACGGATGTGGATGGATCAAACACAAAGGCCGAAATTGTTCGTATCGGAGCTTTCACGGCAGCGTTTCGGACCCCGGAAGGAGTGCTTGGCTTTCTTCGTCCCAAGACAAACGGCACGGGATTCGTTGCGGTGCAAGGCGATCCGGGCTGGAGCCTTTCTGGGCATATGGATGACTTTTTTGACGGAAAAAGCAATGTATTCCCAATAGATATTTCAAACGGTGCAGCTCTGCGACGGCTTGCTCAAGAACAAAGAAGCATCATGGACTGGCTGTCCGCTGGAGGGCTGTTGGTTTGGCCCATCGTGCTTGTGGGCTTTATCGCCCTGATCCTGATTATCGAACGCTTTTACTCTCTCAGTCGAATCCGGGGCAACTCGGATCGCAATATGAAGCGTATTCTGGAAATGATCTTAACAGGGGATTGGAAAAAATGCAGACAGTTTTGCACAGATCAATCAAACTATCCCACCTGTCGAATCATCAGCCACACTCTCCAATACGTTGGCAATACACGAGAGATCATTGAAAACGCCTTTCAGGAAGCATTCCTGAAAGAACTTCCCATACTGGAACGTTTCCTGCCGACACTAGGGGTGCTGGCGGCAGTCGCACCTCTGCTGGGTTTGCTCGGTACGGTCACGGGCATGATAAACACCTTTCAGATCATCACACTCTACGGAACCGGTAATCCCCGCATGATGTCCGGCGGTATTTCCGAAGCATTGATAACAACCCAGCTGGGGCTTGCCGTAGCGGTTCCGATCATACTCCTGCACCATATCCTTGATCGTCGAGTGGACAAAATTGTCGGTGACATGGAAGAAAAAGGAACCAGCTTTGCTCTCGCCCTCATGAAAAAAGGTCTCATAACCCAAAAAGCGGAGGGGGGGCAGTGATGTTGCAGGACCTCGTTGAAAGACTAACTATTCATTTTCAGGCTGGCGGGGAAATCATGATTCCCCTGCTTTTGATTGCTCTGGTTATGTGGACCCTTGCCTTTGTTAAGTTTCGTCGATTTTTGCGAGACAAACGGCGAGAAGTCTCCCCTGTGGAGTGCCTGAACGCATTCAACGGTACAGGCGTGCTCGGCAAGTCCGGATTGCCCCTGTGGCAATGGGACATACTCTCGCAGTACATGCAAAATCGTTGCGACGACCCGGAACTCAATCGCGAGATGCTCAAATCCAT
Organism: Pseudodesulfovibrio sp.; assembly: GCA_022712815.1. Taxonomy (GTDB): domain Bacteria; phylum Desulfobacterota; class Desulfovibrionia; order Desulfovibrionales; family Desulfovibrionaceae; genus Pseudodesulfovibrio. The sequence continues at coordinate 21,973 of JAFLJW010000443.1, forward strand.
GCGCACTCGGCAAGGATCCAAGGTCATGCACCACATTGGGACCATTTTGATCCTGGCCGCTGTCGCGCCCCTCTTGGGGCTGCTGGGCACTGTAACCGGTATGATCAGTACATTTGATGTCATTTCCTCATTTGGTACAGGCAATGCCCGTGCGTTGGCCTCCGGGATTTCCGAAGCATTGGTCACAACCCAAAGCGGGTTGGTGGTTGCAGTGCCCGGGTTGCTACTTGGCAGTGTGCTCTATCGCCGCGCGGAAAAAACCAAGGCCCGCATGGAACTTTTCTGCATAGGTCTGCAAAATGCCACAGACGGCCAGTCCATAATCAGGGAGTAGTGTTTTGAAGAATATTCGACACAGCAGAGGGCGGCGGAGCAAAAAAAGCGAGATCAATATGACCCCGCTTATTGATATGGTTTTCATCCTGCTCATCTTTTTCATCGTCACTACAAGCTTTGTTCGCGAGGCCGGAGTGGAAGTGGACAGGCCATCTGCCAATACAGCTGAAACCAAGACGAAAGCCAGCGTCATCATGGGCCTGACAGATCAGGGACAGGTCTTTGTGGAAGGTCGTTCGCTGGATATCCGCTCGGTCCGTGCCTACATGGAACGGTTTCTTGCGGAAACACCGGATGGGTCTGCCATTATTGTCGCCGATAAGGCCAGCCTCACGGGTACACTGATCCAAGTCCTGGACCAATGCAGACTCGCCGGTGTGCAGGATGTTAGTGTGGCGGCAAGGAAACCACAATGATTCACAGGGCCTACAGAGTTGAAGAATACGCCACCAGTGCCATGCTGGCCGTTGTCGCTGTGGGTTTTATCAGCATCGGCATTATTTTTCTGGCCGATGCGCACAAGCCGGAGCATGCTGAAATAGTTGAGGGAGCCATCAGGGTGTCCATGCCCAAACCAAAACCGCCGGAGGAGCAGCGGAAGCGGCTTGAAGAAAAAATCAAGCCGCCGGAAATGCTGCCCAAGAATTTTTCTGCACCAAAGGAGACAAAGGAAATCAGACCTGTCATGGATCTGCATGTTCCTTCTTTTTCAGCCGATGTACATCCGGCACTGACCGGTGGCACGCCTCTACCCGCAGGAGCCCTGGGAGGAATCGGCTTCAATCTTGACGAAGTGGATGAATCTCCGCAGGCACTTCGTTCGATTTCGCCGGAATATCCATTTGGTGCCAGGCGAAACCGCATGGAAGGGCAGGTTGTGGTTAGCATGCTGGTCACCAAAGAGGGAACACCTGCCAAACTTTCCATCCACTCTGCTGATCCGGCTGGAATCTTTGAAAAAGTTTCGTTGGCAGCAGCGAAACGCTGGCGTTTCAAACCAGGTCGCTATGCGGGAAAAAACGTGGACACATGGGTTCTTCTTCCCTTCAACTTCAAGATAACAGAATGAAAACAATACGTATTCTTTTGCTGAGTTGTGTGCTCAGCACCTTTATATTTCCGGCGATGGTCTTTGCGGAAAAATTGCCGCCTGAGGCGCGACAGGCATTGTTCAAAACCCAAGTCCTCTTAAAAGAGAAAAAAGCTTTGGAGGCTGCGAGGATTCTTGACCAATATCTTGAAGTAACAACTGAAATCGCACCAGCTGAGGTGTACATCATGCTTGGATCAGCCCGGCATCAGGCCGGTGATAAAAAACGGACGCTCAAAGCGTTTCTCCTGGGCCATGAACGGTATCCGCAAAACGAACAGCTTTGTCTCAATAGCGCAGTTGTGCTGTACGAGCAGGAGCAATATTTCGAAGCAGGCAAGCTCTTTGAAAAGGCCTTCACCCTGGTTGTTCCGTCTAAGCCGGAGTTGCTCTATCAGGCTGGAGCCGCTTATTATTCGGGTGAAGACTACAAAAGAGCCGCTCAAGTGATGGGTACACTGGTTGCAATGCCTGTCGAGCAAAAAAAGGACTGGACACGACTCGCCATTCACTCGTTTATCGAAGCAGGACTTCTTGAGCGCGCGCAAAAGGTCTTGATGACATTGTTGAAAAAAGATCCGGGCGATGCCGCCTGCTGGAAATTGCTGGCAAAGGTACACTTGGGCAGGGAACAATATGCTCAAGCCGCTGGTGCTCTTGGAGTAAGTTATCGACTCGAAAAATCTTCCGTAACAGAGATGGAACGGTTGGCCCGTCTCTATGTGTATGTCGACTCTCCCCTCAAAGCCGCAACCGCTCTGGAGCGCGCATACGGAACAAACAGGACGCTCGAACAAGCGATGCGCATAGCTTCGCTCTATGCTTCCGCAGGTCGGATCGACAATGCCCTTGAGGCATTGGATCAATTTCCGCACGAGTCCATGAAACTGCTCCTTGAGAAAGCAAAAATTCTCTATCTTGCACGGCGGTTTGATGAGGCGAGCGCGGTGTTGTCCGCCAGTTTGAAATTGTCGCCCGGTAATGGCGAAGCACATTTTTACAGCGCACTCTGCGCCTGGGAACAAGAACACTGGAAAGCAGCCAGGCAGGAATTCAATTGCATTGCAAAAAACAAGATTTTTCAGAATCGTGCATCCAATGCACTGGCAGCACTGGATGACCTGGAAAATGCCAAGTTTTAGCCAAGGCAGGGTTGGTAGTCCGAAAATTGTTTCTAGCAGCAAGTTCAAACAAATCACCACCGAGAGCAAAGGGTCATGCTGAAAGGTTGCCTGCAAAATTGGATGCCGCCGATAGAATCTTCCATCCCCCGGGAAGGTTCTTGTGTGCTGCCTGATGTCAAACTCTTCGTACAGGATCTGCCAGCAAAGGAAAAACCGATTCCTTCGGCCTTTCATACATCCGAGGCACCAGTAGAATTCATCTATTGTCTCTCGGGAGGCATCCAGATATTTGCCACGGATTGTAAGGGCGACAAGGTTTATTCGCAGATCAGTGAAGGCAAGGGAACGGTCTTGCATCTTCCTCTTTGCAACGGCAGTTCCATCATAAAACCCGGATCACCACTACAGGTTGTTGCCCTGCAAATAAATCCGGCACATTTAGACCAGCTGGTTCATGCAACAGGATGCCCATTGCATCCGATACTCAAACGGATCGTGCAGGGCCGTCGAATTCCATGTTTTCTCCAAAACACCTTCTTGCCTCTGCCGATCCGACTTACGGTAGAGCAAATTCTCTCATGCCCACCAGGCAAAGGCATGCAAAACATTTTTCTGGAATACAAAAAGATTGAACTGTTGTATCTTCAACTTAATCTGCTGAACTCCAGGCTCCTCAAGCTCAAGAATACAAACCAAAGAGAGATTAAAGCAGCCCATAATGCTCATAAAATGCTCATGGAGGACCTCGCGGCTCCACCCGGACTAGAGGAGCTGGCTGCACGGGTCGGGCTTAACCGGTCCCAGTTGAACAAGGTGTTTCGATCTGTATTCGGCGATACCGTATTTGGAGTGGTGCGACAGGTGCGGCTGGAGTGCGCGCGCAAGATGCTGGAAGGCGGAACCAGTAATGTTACTGAAGTTGCTTACGAATGCGGGTTTTCCAGCCCGAGCCATTTCACCAAGGCTTTTTCAGATCATTTCAGCGTTAAGCCAAAACATTACCAGAAGTTATACCTGCAAAAGCAAATGGTTATGGAGAGCAACACCTGACTGCCATTAAAAAGTATAACGGAGAGTGCAGTAGACGAAATCATTATCGCCATACTGCCCCAGAATGCTGTTATCCGGGCCAGTCCAAACCATCACACCGGACAGAATTTTCCAATTGTCGCCCAGTGCATAGTCTGTGAAAAATTCCGTAATTGTTCCTTCGGCTTCCATGTAACACTTCCCTCGGACCCCAAAGGAAAGAGCATCATCTGCCAATTTGCTGCTGAGTTCATACGTCAAGCCGTACTGCCACTTAGTTTGTGCGGAACCAGCGCCGTAAACATCGGCAAAGGCCTGTATGTTGAGGTAGTGCTTCCCTTCAATATCATAGTCCCAACCCAAGACTCCCTGGAGAAGATCACGCCTGACAGGGAGTCCGGTTTCGGGGTCCTGATACGGAACCTCCGGTTTCCACGCCAGTTCACCGCGTAAAGTATTGCTTTCCAGCCCTTTGGCAAAGGTGACGCCGTATGCGGTGAATCGCTGATATTCCGGGATTAGTTGCGTACCCCCTCCGGTATTTTCAAGTGAGAAAACAGGGTTGTCCGCATATCCGTGGAAAAACATCAACGCGAGATCCCAGCCTTCGGCCATGGTGGAAAGATGTCCTCCGTACTCCGCATCCTGAAACCAGTGATCAGGCTGTTGGGCCTTTTCAATAGTGAAAAGGCCCTGTCTTTCCTGTGTTCGCAGCACTTTCAAGGCCCTCGGCTCCCATGGATTGCCGCTACGTGGAATGTCGTTTACAGCAGCTACCGGCAAAAAGACTCCTTCCAAATTCCAGTCACCAAGCAACACAGACCCGCCTCCCATGAACACAGGCTGACGATTGTCCGACCTGCCTGTGTTGACCGGATCAAGAATATCTAGTGGATTGATCAAGTCCATGGGATTGATGCCGTCCCCGGTCCCCCAGCGGTGTATCTTTCGTCCTAAAAAAAGATCCACACGATCAGTATCATACATGAAATACGCTTCATGGATGTTGGTATGCCAGGTTTGATGGCCATCCCCTTTCCATGTGGCAGCGGCAAGCTCTTGATCCGCATCAATATTTCCAAAGAAGGAAAATGCTTCTTTTTCCCATTTTGCTTCAAGTCGCAACCGCTGTCGGATTGAAACCGGCTCTTCAATATTCTTGATCGCAATCTGATTCCTGAACTCCAGGTATCCCCCAAGTTGCAGGTTTACCTCGGGTTCTGATGGTGGCAGGGATGCAAATATGTTGGTGTCCGCAAAGGGATCGCCCTCGACAGAGGCCCTCACTGAAGAATCCCAGAAAAGAATCGTCAGAAAGGCAGCAACAACGAGGTACCGCATGGCCTACCTTTTAAGATCGGAATACAGGAACACTTCGTCTGAAAGGCCTGTTTCATATTGTATTTCACGGGTTTCAAGCAAAGTCTCCGAATTGCGCGACAAGGACTTCATGCTCTGGCGGGTCGGTGTCCAGATTCCCTGGACCTGTTTGAATCCACCATACAGAAGCCTTTTGAATAACGTTCCGGTTTTGTCATAAAAATCTACACGGGCCGGAAGCCATATGTCTTTACGAATCCACGTAATTCGTTTTGAATAATTGGTGGCCTCCGGTTTTACCGGGATCATCTCGACAACAAAACAACTCGCGCCGTATAAATCCTCCTTGCGGAGCAGGGTGTGGCGGTCGTCGTCAACTTCCCGTTTTGCCACATCCTCATTGGCAAAATCACTTCTCATGAAAGAGCCCTTTTTGCCGCCGCCACTAATCCGGCGCACCAACGACGTTGCTGGCATGTATATCCACATGTCATCATTCTTATGGATATCCTTGTAACTCCACGTCAGGTAGGACGTATCCCTGACGTCGCTGGGCTCTGAGAATCGGATCAGTTGCTTTTCGCAGTCCGGAAATTTCTTTTTTTTCATGTTCATCATCCGGACAAGTTGTTCATCTCCCCGGCGGATCATCATTACGATGTTGCTTTCGCCGCAGGAACTGCTGTCCACCTGATCCATTTTCACAACCACATCCCTTCCCGAAAAAGCCCAGGAAGAATTGGCAGTCGTCAGCAATAGACCAACCGCCAATATCATAAACAACACAAGGGAACGCTGGTGGATACACAGTGTCTTCGTCATTACGCGGCTCCTTGAAAAAGCGGAGTGCTGAAGTAGCGTTCTGCCCGATCCGGCAGTATCGTCGCGATTCGCCACTCTGGATTTCTTTTGAGCATGATGATGGCCGCAGCCAGATTCGCGCCAGCCGAGATTCCCACCAGAATGCCTTTGGTCCGGGCCAGATTTGTCGCGCATTCCACGGCATCCTTATCCGAGATTTCCATCACGGCATCAATGAGTCTGGGGTCCACAATTTCCGGTAGAAATCCATCCCCAATGCCCTCGATACTGTGTGTCGTTGCAGTGTGTCCCAAGAGAGCTGCCGCACCTCTTGGTTCCACGGCGAGCAGGTGCAGACCTGTTGTCCGTTCCTTGAGAAAGGAACCAACTCCCATCAGAGTGCCGCCACTACCGATTCCAT
>JAFLJW010000026.1 GCA_022712815.1 Pseudodesulfovibrio sp.
TGTTGCCGACAGCCATGCCGACACGCCAGCCGGTCATGTTGTATGTCTTGGACAGGGAATGGAACTCGATACAAACATCCTTGGCGTCCTTGCACTCCATAATGGAGATAGGCTTGTTGTCCGGATCGTAGTAAATCTCTGTGTAGGCAGCGTCAGAAACAACTATTACATTGAATTCCTTGGCTTTTTCGATCAGACGCTCATAGAATTCTTTGGTGGCGGTTGCTGCGGTCGGGTTGTTCGGATAGCAGACGAAAATCATCTTGGCCTTGGCCCAAGTGTCGTCGGATACCGCATCCAGATCAACGAGGAAGTCATTTTCTTCCAAAAGCGGCAGATATTCAACAGTTCCACCGGCAAACTCGGTGGCTATGCCGTAAACCGGATAGTTGGGAGTGGCTATCAGGGCCACATCTCCGGGATTGATATATGCCAGCGGAAAATGTGCGATACCTTCCTTGGAGCCGATGAGGCTGACTACTTCAGTGGCTGCGTCCAGATCGACGTCAAAGCGCTGTTTGTACCAGTCTGCAACTGCCTGACGGTATGACAGCATACCAACATAGGAAGGATATTGATGATTTACAGGATTTTTGGCACCCTCATACAGAGCGTCAATAATGAAACCCGGTGTGGGAAGATCGGGATCACCGATGCCCAGGCTGATGATATCCATGCCTTGAGCTGCAACCTCTGCCTTGGCCTTGTCGATGGCTGCGAAAAGATACGGGGGAAGCGTCGAAAGACGATCGGCTAACTTGAAATCTGACATGTAAAAACTCTCCTTCAATGGACTATGGAAAACTGTCATAATTGCGGGGTGACTCTCTGTCAACGAGAACCATTGCTCTTTGGGCAACCACTTGTTAGCAATTCATGAGCAAATCATTCTTTGCATAAATATAATTCGTGAACATTACCACTATTTCTTAATGTGTTTGTTTAACAATCTCACGCAATTAAATACGATTAAGTTGTGATCATGAACAAAAAAGCACTCTCTCGAAAAAATGAAAATCCCAGTCACCCATGGGTTGACCGATACCTTGAGTATGTCCTGATCGAAAAAGGCCTTTCCGAGAACAGTCTGTCTAGCTACTCCAATGATTTGAACTCGTTGCTTTCTTTTTTGGCAGCCAAGTCCTTTCGACTTCAGGACCTTTCGGACAAGACACTCTTTTTGTATCTTACCTTTCTCCGGGCAAAGGGCCTTAAAAGCCGATCGCTTGCCAGGCATCTTTCCTCGCTTCGCGGATTTTTCACTTTTGCAATGGACGAGCGATGGTACAAGGAGGACCCCGGCCATCTGCTTAAGAATCCCAAGTTGCCAAAAAAACTACCGGAATTTCTTACCCGTGAAGAAATTATTCGTGTTCTGAACCTTCCGGACACCTCGACCAAGCTTGGAATGCGAGACAAAACCATGCTGGAATTGTTGTATGCGGCTGGTTTGCGGGTTTCAGAACTGATTGAGATGAAGGTTTTGGATTACGATGCCCAAGTTGGTATTCTGCGGGTTTTCGGAAAAGGCGCAAAAGAGAGATTGGTACCTATTCACTATACAGCGCAGGATTATTTGAACCTGTACCTTGATAATACCCGCCCTTCTTTCAAGCCAGTTGAAGATTTCATGTTTCTCAACCGGTCCGGTAAAGGACTGACTCGTCAAGGTGTCTGGAAATTAATCAAGAAATTTGCTAAATTGGCTGATATCAAGCGAAGCATATCACCGCACACCTTCCGCCATTCATTTGCAACGCATTTGCTTGAAGGTGGCGCGGATTTGCGTACAGTTCAATTGTTGCTCGGCCATGCGGATATCAGCGCGACAGAGATTTATACCCATGTCGAATCAAGCAGGTTGAAGAAACTTCATCAAAAATATCACCCACGATCAGGTATGTAACCTCGATAACACACTATTCATATGAGTACACCACCGAAAAAACTCTTAGCCCCAACCGTGATCACAGCCCACGCCAACGCGGATTTCGATGCACTGGCAGGGATGGTCGCGGCCAGTAAGCTGTACCCTGATGCCGTACTTATTTTCCCGGGCAGCCAGGAAAAAAACCTGCGTAATTTTTTCATTCAAAGCACAACATATCTTTTTAATTTCAAAGCGTTCAAAGAGATTGATCCCAAATCGGTCGAGCTCTTGGTTGTCGTTGATACCAGACAGCGATCAAGAATTCCGCATGTCCGCCCTGTCCTCGACAATGAAGGTTTGCGCATCCATCTCTATGACCATCACCCGGACAGCGACGATGACCTGCCAGCCGAAAAAAGCATAGTCAAGCCGTGGGGATCTTCCACCGCGATTCTTGTTGCGGAAATACGTGAACGGGAACTGACGCTGAATGTTGAGGAAGCCACCCTGCTGGGCCTTGGAATATATGAAGATACAGGCTCTTTCGGCTTCAATACCACCACTCCCCATGATTTCAGTGCTGCTGGCTGGCTCAAAAGTCAGGGCATGGATATCGAAGTCATTTCCGACCTTCTGTCCCATGAGCTTTCTGCCGAGCAGGTGACTAATCTTGGAGAATTGCTCCAGAATGCAAGCTCGTACGACATCCATGGTATTGATATCGTTATCACCGAAATTTCAACGGACAAGTTCGTGCCCGACTTTGCCCTCATCGTCCATAAACTCATGGATATGGAGAACATAAAAGTCGTTTTCGCCCTTGGAAGAATGGGTGATCGCATTCATGTGGTTGCTCGTTCAAAGAATCCCGACGTCAATGTCGGACAAATCTGTTCATCTTTGGGTGGCGGCGGCCATATTGCTGCCGCGTCCGCAACCGTCAAGGACAAAACCTTGGCTGAAGTGCGCGATGACCTGTTCGCCCTCTTCTATTCCCAGATCAATCCTCAAATTATCGTGGACAGCCTCATGTCGCGTCCGCCGGTTGTCATTGAAAGCGACAAACTCATGAGTGACGCAGTGGAACTCATGACACGCTACGGCCTCAAAGACGTCCCTGTTGTTGCCACAGGCACTATGGAATGCGTTGGAATCATGGGTCACAAGACAGCGGATAAAGCCGCTTCACACGGTCTTGGAGGTGTCAATCTGAGCGAATACATGAGCCGGAAGTTCGATATGGTCGAAGTCAAGACGGATTTGTACGGAGTCATGGAAATCATTCTGGGCAACCGGCAGCGCATGCTGCCTGTCGTGGACGGCAAGGAACTGATCGGAGTGATCACCCGGACCGACCTCATGAACATGCTCATTGACGAGCCAGCCCGAATCCCAGTGTCCCTCCTGCCGGACAGACGAAGGGAAAGAAATATCGCCTCCATGATCAACAACCGTTTGCCCAAGAATATGCTCAATATTCTCAAGGCGGCTGGCGAGCTTGGCGATGAGCTTGGTTGGGAAATATATACAGTGGGTGGTTTTGTTCGCGATATTCTTCTTGGCAGGCCAAATCTCGATCTTGATCTCGTTGTTGAAGGCGATGGAATCGAATTTGCCGAAAAGTTTGTGGAAAAACTGGGTGGTCGGGTTCAGGCCCATCCGAAATTCAAGACGGCTGTAGTGATTCTCGAAGACGGGCAACGCGTTGATGTGGCAACGGCCCGGCTTGAATACTATGAATACCCTGCCGCCCTGCCAACGGTTGAACTCTCATCTGTCAAAATGGATTTGTATCGACGTGATTTTACCATAAATGCCTTGGCTTTGAGAATAAATCCGGGACGATACGGCCAGCTTGTAGACTTCTTCGGGGCTGAGAGGGATATCAAGAATCGTACAATTCGCGTTTTGCATTCCTTGAGCTTTGTCGAAGATCCGACTCGTATCCTGCGTGCCATTCGCTTTGAGCGTCGTTTTGATTTTCAGATTGGTGGCCAGACAATGCGGCTGATCAAAAATGCCTTGAATCTCGAATTGTTCAGTAAACTTTCCGGCTCACGTGTCACGCATGAATTGCAATGGATCATGAACGAGGAAGACCCGTTGGCCTGCCTGGGCAGGATGCAGGAACTCGGCATCATGGAAGCGATTCATCCACTACTTAAGCTCACCAAGGATAGAATCCATATCCTTACGGAACTGGTCAAAGTTCATAGTTGGTATAAGCTTCTATATCTTGAACCGGAAATCAGCCCTTGGAAACTCTATTTCCTGGGCATGACCATGGGCATCAAACGTGACCAGTTCTCCAAGGTGACCAAGAGACTCTTTCTTACCCAAAAAGAAGAGCGTGAGTTAGTTCAACTACGGAATATGATTGGCGATGCCCTCATGAAACTAATGGGCTGGCGAGAAGGAAAATCAAAACTGAGCAGACTCTATACTATCCTTCATCCGATGCCTGTCGAGGGTGTATTATTCCTCATGGCACGCAGCAAAAAAGAACACATTCGTCGAAATATCTCTCAATACCTCACTAGGTTGCGTTATCTGTCCATTGACGTCAACGGCAAAGATCTTCAGGAAATGGGAATTGAACCAGGGCCGATTTATGCAGTTATTTTAGAGAAACTCATGGTTGCCAAGATTGATGACCGGGTGGACACTCGTGCCGCCCAACTGAAAATGGCAAAACGATTGAGTGTAAGTTTGTCTTCAAAAGAAGAAAATGCAACGAATTAGAGTTCTGTTTGATGCTTGCTCTCAGATGGTAAGCAGTGTA
>JAFLJW010000027.1 GCA_022712815.1 Pseudodesulfovibrio sp.
AGCTTTTCTATCAGGGTAAGGGCGTTGCCGCTGTCATCGCCCCGTGGAATTTCCCCCTTGCCATCTCTGTGGGCATGGTCTCTGCCGCCATTGTTTCCGGCTGCCCGGTTGTTTATAAACCGGCTGGCATATCTTCCTGTATTGGTTACGGATTGGTTGAAATGTGGAAGGCGGCAGGCTTGCCTGACGGAGTGTTCAACTACATCCCCGGACGCGGTTCGGTCATGGGCGATCATCTCGTGGACCATCCAGATGTCTCTGTCATCGCCTTTACCGGCTCCATGGAGATCGGTCTGCGTATTCAGGAACGGGCCGCCAAGGTTCAGCCCGGACAGCAGCAGTGCAAGAAAGTCATCGCCGAGATGGGCGGCAAGAACGGCACCATCATTGATGACGATGCCGATCTCGATGAAGCCGTGCTCGGCGTGCTCTACGCCGCATTCGGTTTTCAGGGACAGAAATGCTCGGCCTGTTCCCGCGTCATCGTGCTCGATTCCATCTATGATCGTTTTGTGGAGCGTCTGACCGAGGCCGCCCAGTCCGTCAAGCTTGGTCCTGCCGAGAACCCGGCCAACTACATGGGACCGGTTGTTGATAAGGCTGCCCAGAAAAATGTCCTGCGTTACGTCGGGATAGCGGAAGAAGAAGGCAATATCCTCGTCAAGCACGAAGTCTCCGACGATCTCAAGGCAACCGGTGGTTGCTACGTGCCGCTGACCATCGTGGACGGCATCACCCGGGATCATCGCATCGCTCAGGAAGAGGTCTTTGGCCCGGTTCTGGCCGTTATGCGTGCCAAAGATATGGACGAGGCCCTTGATATCGCCAATTCCACCCGCTTTGCCCTGACCGGTGCAATCTATTCCCGTAGCCCCGGTCATCTGGAGCGGGCCTTCAATGAATTCCGCGTTGGCAATCTTTATATGAACAAGCCATCAGTCGGCGCACTCGTCGAACGCCACGCCTTTGGCGGATTCAAGATGTCCGGTGTTGGCTCCAAGGCCGGTGGCCCGGATTATCTACTTCAGTTCATGGACCCGCGCCTGGTCTGTGAAAACACCATGCGCCGAGGTTTTGCTCCCATTGAGGAAGATGACGACTGGCTCAGCTAGTCCCGTTGTTGTAAAATGGAAATGCCCCGGCAGATTTAGTCTGCCGGGGCATTTTTTGTTTTTGGTGAACCGGGAGGAATCATCTACAGGCATAGAGGACTGTTTCGTGCGGGTCGAGGGAGTGGTGGCCTACGCGGAATTTGTAGCCGGGGAAATTGGTGAGAATATGGAGTGGCAATATCCAGAGGTCCTCAAGGTTGTGGTAGAGGCAGACCTGAAGTTTCGGATGAAAGCTGTTGATGGTGTCTTTTGCGCCTTTGAGAGCCTCAAGTTCAGCTCCTTCCACGTCCAGTTTTATGAGGTCCACCCGATCGAGGCCAAGAGAGGCTACCGTGGCATCGATGGATGTGCTTTCCATGGATATTGTACCGTGCTCCGAGACAGAGTTTCCTTCCGGCGAACTGTCTGAGGCGGCGAATTTAAGTGTGCGTTCATCCGACCACAGGGCTTTGTTGATACACACGCTATGCTCTCGGAACGGCTCGGTATTTGCGACCAGCATTTCATATGATTTGGCGGTTGGCTCAAAGGAGATGATCTTGGTTGGCTTTGCCAGTTCATGAAATCGTTGTGCCGAAATCCCGTTGAATGCTCCGCCGTCAATCACGATATCGTCTTGCTGCGGCTGGACGTGCGGGTTGAAGTAGTGATCGTATGCGGACTGGACCAAACACCCGTCATCACCTGTCATGTAGGTCTTGATGATGGAGGCGTAAACCCGTCTGGATTCATCATCAGCCAGCGAGTCGTAAACCGTCTGAATATCGTCACCATGCCGTTCCATGATGTCGTGCATGAAATAGAATGACACAAGGGGAGTGACATAGAAATCGTGTATGCCCGCCCTGATAAGCTTCATTCTGATGGCCTGATGCCAGTGAGAGGCGATGAAAATCGGGATATCCGCGTGGTCCGCTTTGGTCTGCTCAAGAGAGAGGACTGGTAATCCTTCGAGTTCCTTGCCTTGCTTGAGCGGGTTGCTATCCAGGAAAGCCAGTGTGGTGGCCCCATGTTTTTCAAAGAAGTTTTTCATGCAGACGCCGCGAATACCTGCTCCGAAGATGACGATCTGTGAGAATGGCAAACCGTGCCGTTCAATGGTTTCGATGGACAGATGTCTGCTCGGCGTAGAGGCGAGCATGGTAATGAGGTCGGGTATCACAACGTTTCCTTTGCTAGCTGGGTTGGAGCGGTTGTCTCATGTTGTAGGGACTGATAATATCATATCGGTTCAGGTAGATAGGAGCATTAGAGTAGCAAGGTCATCTCAACCCATTGCTCTCCGCCATGGGTGGAAGCAGAGGTCCCTTCATTCTCGAATCCATGACGGGTGTAATACGCGACGAGTTTATCCTTGCACAGCAGCATGACCTTGGCTTTGCCCATGTCGCGGGCCTGCTTGATGAAGCTGCCGAGGAGCTGGTCGCCGAGACCTTGTTTCTGGAATTGGGGCAGCACAGACAAGGAGAAGATGACGATGTTTTGACCATCCGGGTCGTGACCTATGAGTTGTTTAAATTCTTCGTCTGTAATATCGTCTTTATATGTCGATCCGCTGTTGATCTGTCCCACTACTTCCCCATCATATTCGGCCACGAGAAAGCCTTCGGGGTAGGTTTGGATACGGGTTTCGATGGATGATGCCCACGCTGCCTCGGCAGGAGAGAAGCACCTTGCCTCAATGGTATGGCAGGCGGTCAGATCGTCGGGGGCGACCATGCGGATAGTGTATTTGGTCATGTGAATCAGCCCAGTTCAACGCTTTCGAGGGCGGCTTCAAGTTCTTCCCAGATTGCATAAGCGGCTTCAAGTTCGGATTCAATGTTTTCCAGCCGTTTCTGGTCTGCGGTCATGTCTTTGGCTGCGCTTTTGAAATAATCCGGGGCAGACATTTTAGTTTGCAGGTTTTCAAGGTCGCTTTCCAGTTTTTCGATGACCGGAGTTATGGC
>JAFLJW010000339.1 GCA_022712815.1 Pseudodesulfovibrio sp.
ATACAGCAGCGCAGGACATCTTCCTCCTTTCGTACTTCGCCAGGACAATGACCCCATAATGCTCCGCAAAGGCGGCACACTTATCGGCCTTGGCGGCATTGTCCCATTTGAAGAAGGAACGTTCCAATTGGAACCCGAGGACCGCCTCATCGCCTTCACAGACGGTATCATCGAATATGAATCACCAAATGGTGAAGATTTTGGACATGAACGCCTCCTTGTCAGTGCAATCGACAACAGACGAGAAGCCCCCGACAGCCTTGTCGGGAAAATCTACGATTCAATGATGCAATTCGGACATGGGCGAGCGCCACAGGATGATGTGACCATCCTCTGCCTTCAATTCGGTGGTTCTTTTGAAGGTGCAGACGATGCCGCATGCAGTGCCGAAACATAATCACCTGAAACAATCAGGAAACGACTATGATTACCCAGGACGTATTCAGTGATTTGGCCTCGCGAATAGGTGAAGAAGCTCTTGCCAAACGTCTGAAACTTCAAGTGGAATATGCTGCGACCATGTTCGGAAACGGACGAGGAGGGCTTCACTTTGAAAACCTCGACTCCCTCTCGACAGCAGCCCGCATCGGGCTCTCTCTTACAGGCCTCACAAGTAAGTGTGAACGAGAAAGCCTGAACTTTCAGATCGAGCACGTGAACGTCGACCTCACTACCCTGCCACACCAATTTGACGGATTACGAATCCTCCATTTGACCGATATACACATCGATGGGTTCGTGGATGGAGGAAAGAAACTGCAAGAAACGGTGAGAACTCTGAAGTTCGACCTCTGCGTTCTGACCGGCGACTACCGATTCCTCACTTACGGCCCATACGACACTTGCGGGAACAAGATGGCCGCCCTTCTTGAAGTCCTGCAATGCGAATTGGGAACATACGCCATTCTGGGCAACCATGATTTCATCGAGGAAGTTCCCTTTTTTGAAAAAACTGGAGTGCCGGTACTACTGAACGATTTCGTTGAATTGGATTTGGGCGGCCACAAGCTATACGTGGCAGGGGTTGACGATCCCCACTTCTACGGAGTCGACGACTTAGACAAGGCTCTCGACGGAGTACCAAACGACGCATGCGTACTACTCCTCGCTCACAGCCCTGAAATGTACAAGGAAGCAGACGAGAAAGGCATCGATTACTATCTCTGTGGACACACTCACGGAGGACAGATCTGCCTACCAAGAGGAATCCCAGTCATAACTCATGGAGCATGTCCCCGATACATGTGCAGTGGGGCGTGGAGCTACGGAGCAATGCAAGGCTATACCTCCAGAGGGGCGGGATGCTCAGGAGTGCAGGCACGACTGAATTGCCCTCCAGAGTTGACGATTCATACGCTCAGGAAAGTATAATTATATTTTCCATTTAAGGCTGCATATTAATCAGTATTCTGGTAACAATTGTTATATTGTTATTAGATATGACATGGTGACCGGAGAACACGCATGAATGAGACTCTCAACTTCAGTGAACACAGTATGGGGAAAGCCATTGTGCTGACCTTGCAAGGACGCTTTGATGCAGCGATCGCCTTGCCTGTAAAAAACAGGATCAGATCACTGGCCGAAGACGGCGGTCGATGTATTATTGTTGACCTCGGCAAGGTTTCCTTCATTGACAGTTCAGGGCTGGGAGCACTTGTGGCAGCGCTACGCTATGTCTCCAAAGGCGGTGGCGACGTACGACTGGCAAACATGACGGACAAGATGCAACAGGTGTTCACATTGATACGTCTTGATAAAGTATTCAAAGTGTACCCTGATCTGGAATCTGCCGTAGACAGCTTTGAGGAGTAATGAGAGTGCCGGACCGTCAACTGGAATTCTCAGCTCGCTTTGGGCCGAATCTGGATAACCTAATCCTCGGAGCTGATCTCGTCGCCAGGTTTCGTGAAGAAACCAAGGTGAACATCAAGACAGGCGACCAGATTGAGCTGGCAGTAGGAGAAGCTCTGGCCAACGCCATCAACCACGCTCAGGCAGTCGGTGACGATGCAATCGGGCTGACCATGACAGTTGAGGACGGCGTGCTGACGATCACGGTTGATGACAACGGCATCGGATTTTCACCAGACGAAGTCCCACCACCGGATTTTGAAGAGCACCCTTCCCACGGATATGGAATATTCATCATTAACGAAGTCATGGACTCCGTTTCCTACGATAGTCGGAATGGTATTAACACACTGACCATGAAGAAACGATTGGAGGAATAAGCAATGCCATATTTGCTAATAATCATCTCCGTTACCTTCACCACACTGGGTCAGATTTTACAGAAGCTGGCCGCCAACAAGATCAAGGAACGCCTCGCGGATGGCAAGCCGATACTTCTGGCTGTCATGACTCCCTACTTCTTCCTTGGCATTCTGACCCTCGGTCTGGGGGCCTTCACCTGGTTGCTTGTACTGTCCCGCATGGAACTCAGTCTTGCCTACCCCATGATGAGCCTTGGGTACGTCCTGGTAACGTTCTTCTCGAAATATTTGTTCAAGGAAACTGTGCCCCTTCATCGGTGGGCAGGCATCGCGACGATAATCTTCGGCATCATTCTCATATCCAGGAGCTAGGTGCACGATATGAAATCATACATGCTCGTTATCGTTTCGGTGGTGCTCGGAGTACTCGGCCAACTATTCATGAAAATGGGAATGACCCAACTTGGCGACCTTGGCTCTCCAGGCATCATGGTCATCTTCCAAATAGTGTTCCAACCATGGGTTTTTGCAGGACTCCTTTCATATGGCATCGCCATGCTGGTGTGGGTAGCGGTCCTGGCCAATCTGGATCTCAGCTATGCATATCCGCTCCTGAGTTCCGGGTACGTCCTCGTTGCCTTCGGCTCATGGTGGATGTTTGGCGACCAAATCTCCCTGATTCGCTGGAGTGGCATTCTGGTCATATCCCTTGGCGTCGGGCTGGCGGCCAAAAAGTGAGGCAAAAATGACAAACGATGATGCAATCTACCTGTCCGTGGTGATCCCTGCATACAATGAGCAGGAACGCATAGCTGACACTCTTTACCGGGTGAAGAACTACCTTTCCGAACAGGATTACAAAAGTGAAATCATCATTGTTGACGACGGCAGTGGGGACTGGACCACGGAAGTTGTCAGGACCATCGACATCTACGGTGAGGAAATAAAGAACCAGAAGG
>JAFLJW010000283.1 GCA_022712815.1 Pseudodesulfovibrio sp.
AAAAAGAGTTCAAAATACCCCAGCCAATTCTCCGCAGTTTCAGCAGTCAAAAACTGTCGATCATAGTCAAAACGCAAAACCATTCCACCTGGAATATCTTGCGCGAAACAGACAAGATCATAGTTTCTCTCAAAACTCACAGTGCTTAGCGGAACAGCCTGCGCCTCACAACAAAAAGCAATGGTCATAATCTCGCCTTCACCTTCTCCGCCAAGGGAATCAGGGGCGGCACTCTTCTTTCCTCGCGCATTGAGAACACTTGTGTTCGTCATATAAAGCAAATCCTCAAATTCCGTGTCTTCGTCTATTAAGAATTGGACAGGAGCCGATGCTTCAATATCTATCACAAAATCCTTTTTCAAAAGGACTCGGCTGAGTAATGCCGCAAACGTTGTAAGCATGACCGCTGAGAGAGTGGTGTTCTTCTTTTCAGCGAACATTCGTATTTTGCGGCTCAATTCATCCTTCAAGTTTTTTTCTGACGTACCTCTGTTTTTTTTCTGCCGAGGAGAATATTCGAATTCCAGAGCTTCGTCAGTGTCCCCCAAAGTCATCAGCTCCAGAATATGCATGAAGTCTTCGGATATTTTGGCCATATCATCAGGACTAAAGAGGTCCGCGTAATACTCAAGAGCAAAGCTTATTCTGCCGCCTGCGTCACTGCCAAAAACGGATATGTCCGCTTTGCTGGCCGGGTTCCTGAAACGTAACGTCTCAAACAGTTCATTATTTTCAGTGCCGAATTCAAAATTCATATAGGAGATAATGATCTCCGACAAAAGGGTCCGGTCCAGACAAATGGGAGGCTGCAAGTCTGTCAGCAGGTTATTGAGAATGTAGGACTTATGCCTGAGAGCCTCAAGACTCACCTTTTGGTTGTCCTTTAGGACACTCCTCAGGGATTTTTCACTATTGACGCTGAGCTTCAAGGGAATCAAGGAGGCTAACATGCCAGCCGTATTGAGATGTTCGTTACGGCTGTCCACGGTAATGGCTATGACGAAATCTTCGTCGCCTGTGTATTTGTGGACAAGAATACTCCAGGCGGAAAGCACTATATTGTAATTTGTAACCCCCTCTTTGCGGGCCAAATCCTTGATGCCTGACACAAGTTTCGGTGACAGTTCAAATTCATGCACGCCCCCGCGATTCGTATGTACCTTGGGTCGTTCATAATCCGAAGGTAAATCCATTTTGGGGAGGTCACCGTCAAACAGGCTCAGCCAATACTCTTTGTCTTCCTTACTTACGTGGTTGAATTGATACCATGCAAAATCTTTCTGCTGCAATCCGACCGGCTCAACAGGTTGCTGATGATACAACTTGTAAAGGTCCGCATTGAGCAAGGATATGGTTCTTCCGTCAGCGAGTGCGTGGTGTATATCAAAAAACAATATGAACTCGGATTCTTCCACGATCAGGAGCTTTGCTCTGAAAAGCGCACCTTCTTTCACGTCAAAGGGCGTTATGAGCGAATCCTTGGCCGACAAGTCCGAGATATGCACTTCTTCCAACGTAAAGCCACCAAACGGATGAATGACCATATTCGGATGCTCTTGATCAAAATCGCAAAACGATGTTCGCAACACCTCATGACGCTTGATCAGGGCAATGATGGCATCTTCCAACCGCTTCTTGTCCAAATCCTGAGGGAGCTTCAAAAACGCAGGCAGATTGAATCCCGTATGCTCACCGCTGAGCAATTCCGCATAAAGAATCGACAACTGCTCCCGGCCAACAGGGTACTTTTCACGCTCTGGAGCCGGCTCTATTCTCTGCTTATCGGGCTTTTCTGTTTTGGCCTCGGCAAGAACACGTTTGATGAAATCACCGAGAGTGTCGCTCTCAAGAAGGTCCATAACACTTGCATCAATCCCGAGAGTCTCGCTGATGCGGCTCACGATCCTGGTGCCGGAAATGGAATCTCCCCCAAAATCATAGAAATCGTCTTTGCCAGACAGTTCGGACTCATACCCGAGGCACTCTCTGATAATCTCAAGAATTTCAGCTTCGGTGGAATCGATGGAATCGGTGGAAGAGATTGTTTGCCCCGCCTCAACTTCAACCTCAGGTTCGGCGATCACTGCGAGTTTGTACCTTGAAACATTCTCATCAGACATCGCAACAACGACTTGAGCGGCGTCACTGGAGAGCGCTTTTTCAAGAACTCCAAAAGCCTGCTTTGGCACCAAAGAGAATCTCCCCTCGTCCGCTTGAAAACCGGCGGCCATGCCGACCCCGGACCAGGTATTCCAGCAAATTGAAAGAGCGGGCAGCCCTTTTGATCGACGGTAAAAAGCAAAGCCGTTCAGATACGCATTGGCTGCGGTATAATCAGTCTGGCCGGGTGCACCGACCAGCGATGTCCTTGATGAAGCCAATACGAAAAAGTTCAAATCATCTTTGAGTGTAGCTTCGTGAAGGTTCCATGTTCCCGTGACCTTTGGCGCGATTACATTTTCAAATGTCTCTTGTTTTTTGGTAACAAGGTATCCGTCACCCGCGATTCCAGCTGTATGTATGACACCCTTTATGGGACCGATATCTCTTCTGATTGCATCGAGCACGAGTTGGACTCGCGCACTTTCATTGATGTCGCAATTGTAGGACACAAAAGGTATTGCTTTGTGTACTGCATAGTTGCGGTGCAACAAAACTATCTGAGCATTGGTTTCAGATCGAATTTGCTCTGCCAGCGTAAGGGCCATGCCACCAAGACCGCCGGTTATGATTATACAACCGTCCGTACTCATTTTGTTTTCGGAGAAAGTTGAAATCTTTACAAGTTCCTGTAAACAAACACTTCCGTCATCTTTTATGAGGTACGGCCCATCAATCAGGCCAAGACTCTCCTTGAGGGTCTGAATCGATGCTGCGTTCAGAGATTTTAGCTCAACATATGAGTTTAAGAGAAGCGGCTCTTCCTGCTTCAAGGAAAGCAACATCCCCAGGATAAGGGCATCATCAGGAGTGGTTTCATGGTTTGAGAAGGCCCCGCGACCAACTACCGTTATGTGGAGAGGCTTCTTTATTCGAGCGCGGCAAATCTCCTGCATCTGACTGCTAAACGACCAGTTCGAGCTTTCAGGAGATGGCAGGTAGATAATATGTATAATCTCAGTGCTGACAATTTCCCGGGCCAGGTCCTTCCAATCATCAACCTGTTCAGACAGTTCCCGATGGAGACAGGAAATTCCTGCCAGTTCACTATATAATGCACTGTCTTTGCTACCAAGCAGCAGAATCTTTTCATTTTTGCCAGATTCGCATTTCGGCAGGTCCCGCTTCCCCCACTTAACCTCATAGAGTTCCGGCTCCGATTTTGCTTTTTGCAGGGAGATGAAAACAAGGTCAGTCATCTCAAGCAGGACTCGACCGGACTGATCAGTTATCGTGCAGTTGGCTGTAATGATGTTTGATTTTTTGTCTGTAATGACAACATGGGCAAAGATGTCAGCGGGCAGAGGATTATACAACCTGATCTGACCACAACGAGCCGGAACAAAACCGGACTCGTTGTGCAATGCAAGGCTTGCAGCCAAATCCAACATGGCCGGATGCCACTCAAAGGTGTTCAAATCCTGTTTGAATTCGTCAGGCAAGGAGAGCAGCGAGAGCAACCGATTACCCCCTTCGGAAACCCACAAATTCTCGTGGCAATGCCATCTTTTGCTGACATTTATGAAGGCCTGCTCCCCCTCTGCTTCAAAGGCGTGCATGGAGTTTCGGATATCTTCAATATCTATTCTGGCAAGCGGCGAACTCTCTTCGATTCGCACTTTCGCACTCGTTGCCAAATTCCATTCGTCCATTTGAAATTGATGCAACTCTGCGGAGAAACCACCATCTTCTTTTTCGAGGAACAAGGTGGCCATGCTCCCTTTGACAAAACTCACAGGCTTATGCCAGCGAAGATTTTCGATGATGAGAGTGGATTCTCCAACAGCCTGACAAATGAGATCAATCACCCCCATACCGACCAAGGTGGGAACATCATTCAAAACATGTTCTGACACAGGCCAAAAATCAGCTCTCCCGATTGCGATGGAATGAGCTGTACCGGTCGGAGTCTTTATCGGTTTTGATACAAAACCGGACTTGAATTTGGGCCAAAGCGGGCTTCGGTCAAACAGAGTCGCTGGCAAATGAACTCTGTGCAGGGGCCGCTCATCGGGCCAGAGAAGTTTTTGACCACGCAAAAACTTGTCCGCAGCCTGAACAGCGTCAGCCTCGGTTTTAAGAGAAGCACCGATAACGCCGGAATTGACCGTCCTGCCAATGGTGACAGGGGAGAGAGTTTCAGACAGTTGATCGAGAAGATCCTGCCTTGAACACGCTATGATAACAGCCCGAACGCCAAGATATTCCCTGCCCGAGATGAGGGTTCCCGCGATGGCATGCAGGGGCCAATCCTCGTTCCGGGAAACAGCGTCTCCTATCAGGTGGCAATATTCCTTGAGGCCGGGCTCATCGTTTGCGGAGAAAGGAACGCAATACCAACTGCCATCATCCAAGGGCATGGCGGATTGGGTATGCTCTTTGACTATGACGTGAGCGTTGATGCCACTCAGCCCGAAAGAGCTTACACCGCATATCCACGGTTTATCAGCGTGAGGCAGGGCTTCCAGGGAACGAGCAACCGTCACCGGCGAAGCATCGAAATCAATATGCGGATTCGGACTCTCAAAATGGGGCTGAGGCGGCATCATTCCTTTTTCCAAGCTCACAACGGCTTTGGCCAGTCCCAAAGCACCGGCAGCGGCATCGAGGTGGCCGATATTCCCCTTCACAGAGCCAATGAGAGCTTTCTTTTTCTGCTCTCCGCCAGCAACGGCAAAAGCTTTGCTCAAGGCTTCCACCTCTACGGGATCTCCGAGAACGGTAGCGGTTCCATGGGCTTCAAAAAAATCGATATCCGTCAATGAGATGGACCCGTTTCGGGCGGCAAGGGAAATGACATCAGCCTGACCGCTCGGGTTGGGGGCGGCCATGCTGGAAGAACGCCCATCCTGATTGATGGCACTGCCTGCAATAATGGCATGAATGGGGTCATTATCCTTTTGGGCCTGCTCAAGCGGTTTCAAGACAAAAACGGCAGCCCCTTCTCCGGCTCCAACGCCGTCAGCTTCTGCATCAAACGTTCTGGTCTGTCCTGAACTGGCTTCAATGGCAAAGGCCTTCTCGTTTTTGACCGGGAAGTCGATGGTATGCACTCCGCCAACCAAAGCGATGCAGCTTTCTCCCGTTCTCAGGCTGTGGCAACCGTCGTGGATGGCTTTCAAGACAGAAGAACACGCGGTATCAATGGTTGCCGCCGGACCATTCCAGTTCTTGAGATAACTGATTCTGGAGACGATGTTGGAGGGGACGTTGAGCAGATAAATCTGTTCGCCCTGATCGGGAAATGCTCTGGTAACGGCATCCTGAAATAATCGGCATGGGCTTGCGCCAACAAAGGTTCCGACATTCTTGTTTTCGAGGGCCGCCCCGCCGTACCCGGCATCATCAAGGGCCTGCAAGGCCACTTCGAGGAAAAGACGCTGGTTTGGATCAAGCAACCGCGCATCGTTGGGCGACATGCCGAATCGCCTGAAATCAAAGGATGAAATGTCCGATAGATAGGACGCCTCTCGAAGCATGGAAACATCGAACTCAAACCCGACCGCTTCAAAAATCTGCCTTACTTCATTTTGCCTTTTTTCGGACAACAAAACATTCTTATCAATCCCTTGTGCCAGATCATCCCAGAAACTCTCCGTATCTTCATAATCGCCAAGGCGCACTGCCATGCCGATTATGGCAATCGGTCCATTGCTCCCGGTCTCTTGATAACCGACCACATCGTCAGGCTTGATTTGCTTGATATATTCAGACTGCTTCCTGATTGTGGACTCAGAGAAGAGACTGGCAAGTGTGAAAATATCTTCCCATCTGAAATCCAGCAATTTGTGCAATTTCACAAGCAACAAGGAATTTCCACCCACCTCGAAAAATCCCTGATCAATATCGGGCGTATCAATTTCAGGCATGACCTCCAGCCAAATATCTCTAATCTCTTCTTGCAGAGCTGTTATGTCACCCTCTTCAATTCCACCGGTTGACAACAGTTTTCTTCCCTTCAACTGTTTGCGATCCACTTTGCCGGACGGACTCAGCGGGATTTCATCGACTTCATGGAACACTGCCGGGCACATATAGTCCGGCAAAATGGTTGCCAGCTCTCCACGGATTTCCGAGAATGATAAAATACCATTTTCAGATGGAAGCAAAAAGGCTTCCAGAGAATCTAATTCTCCGATATTGCA
>JAFLJW010000028.1 GCA_022712815.1 Pseudodesulfovibrio sp.
ATTGTAATACTGAGCCACGATCTGACCGCCGGGGCGCGAGAAGTTCAGGGCAAAGCACGGCATGTTGCCGCCCAGATAGTTCACATTGAAAATCAGGTCTTCGGGCAGGTCTTCCTTGTCGCGCCAGACAACCCAGCCCACACCAAGGGGAGCCAATCCGTATTTGTGGCCCGATGCATTGATGGATTTGACACGCGGCAGACGGAAATCCCACTCAAGCCCAGGTTCCACAAACGGGGCGAGAAAAGCACCGCTGGCCCCGTCCACATGGATAGGGATATCCAGGCCGGTTTCCGCTTGCAGTTTGTCGAGAGCGTCATTGACTGCCTTGACCGGCTCGTACTGACAAGTGAACGTCACGCCCAAGGTCGGCACCACGCCGATGGTGTTTTCGTCGCACCGTTTGATAACTTCTTCAGGGGTCATTATCAGGCGATCTTTTTCCATGGGGATTTCGCGCAATTCGATATCCCAGTACCTCGCGAATTTGTGCCAGCAAATCTGCACTGGTCCGCAGATGAGATTGGGCTTATCCGTGGGTTTGCCCTGTGCCTTCATCCGGTCGCGCCATTTCCACTTCAGGGCCATGCCGCCAAGCATGGCCGCTTCGCTGGAACCGGTGGTGGAGCAGCCGAGCGTATTGACCGCATCCGGTGAATTCCACAGGTCGGCAAGCATGTGTACGCACCGTGCTTCCAGCTCTGCGGTTTGCGGATATTCATCCTTGTCGATCATGTTCTTGTCCAGGCATTCGTCCATGAGCTTGTGTACTTCCGGCTCCACCCATGTCTGGCAGAATGTGGCCAGATTCTGACGGGAATTGCCGTCCAGCATCAGCTCGTCATGCACCATCTGATAGGCGTGTCTGGGGTCGTGCTCTTCACTTGGGAATTTGTATTTGGGCAGGCGGACAGAAAGGTCCGAGGATGCGTAAACATCGTCCAGCAACCTGTCTCTGACCGAATCTTTTTCATGCAGGGCCATATTCTTATCTCTCCATTGTTTATGATTTAATCATCACCGGATTGTTTCCACTCAGGTTTCTTGCAGGCATTGATCAGCAGTGGCAATCCAATGAAGACTACCATGCCGCCAGCAACTAGCCCCACATACAATACAGGGTTGCCAACCGGCAGATTCGTGGGCGGGAAAAATCCGACCAGCAAGGCGAAACTGACACCGACCAGACCCACGCCAGCCACCACGCACATGCCGATGATTCCACCGGGAACCTTGTATGAACGCGGCAGGTCAGGCCGGGTGAAACGCAGCTTGATGGCAGCCGCATACATAAGGATGTACATGGCCAGATAGAGGGTTACCGTCATGGCCGAGAGAACGAAAAAGGCCACGCTCACATTGTTCATGATGAAATAGAGCGAGGCCAGCACGCTGACAATGACTGCCTGGATTATGAGAATATTGACCTGAATACCATGCTTGTTCACCTTGGCCATGAAAGGCGGGATTTCACCCTCCTGAGCGGTATGCAAAAGTCCACGACTGGGACCTCCCATCCAGGACATGACACCGCCGATGGCTCCAAAGGCCGCCAAAAGCCCGATGACCGGAGTGAGAAAACCAATGTGAAAAGTATCGAGCAATTGCTTGAAGGCCTGCATCAACCCGGCTGTCAGGCTGATTTCTGATGCAGGGATGACCGCGGCAACGGCCAGAGAACCCAGAATGAACAAGCCGAAAATAATGACTGCGGCCAAAAACATGCTCTCCGGGAACTGCTTGGACGGATTTTCAAGGTCCTTGGCATGAACCGCATGGACCTCAACTCCTGCAAAAAGTAATATTATCCCCGCCAGAAACGCCACGCTGCCCAGGCCGGAAATATGCGGGAACAAACGGGCATGCGGTGCTTCGCCAGCCAGTTTTTCAGCGGCCGCCACGACACTGCTTGGTTCGAGGAATTGAATGGGATTGCCTTGGGTGACCCAGAGCACTCCCATAATGATAATGAACACACCCGGCAGCAATGTTCCGAGCAATACGCCGTATTTGGTGACGGAACGAGCGATATCAGCCCCGGCCATGGTCAAAAACGTGGCTCCCCAATAGCAGACCAGAATGACGATGCCGGTGTAGACCCCGCTGTCAGCCAGCGACGGGTCCATGAACAGATAGGCCAGAGCACTGGCGGCAAAGGCAAGCACCGTGGGATACCAGACCACATTCTGAATCCATTGCAGCCAGATGGCCGTGAAACCCCAGCGAGAGCCAAAGGCTTCCTTGATCCATGTATAGACGCCCCCACCCTTGTCGCTAAACGCCCCCCCAAGCTCCGCCGCAACCAGAGATGCGGGAATCAGAAACATCACCGCTGCAAAAAGGATGTAGAAGATCATGGAAAGACCTTCCTTGGCCATCATGGGCAACCCTCGCAGGCTCACCACCGCTGCCACCGTCATCATGCTCAACGTGAAAACCGTCATCGACTTTGGTTTGGCCATACCATCCTCTGCTGTGCAAAATTTCCCGCATCGTTCTCACAAAAACACCTGAAACCAAACAAATACATACATTAAAAGATAGTAAAAGGTTAGTATTTACACAGCCCCGGACCAAATGAATTCAAGGACTTTCCGGACCTGCTTGCTCAAACAACTTTGGCAGGGTAGGACAATGTCATGACTGAAAAAAATACGCCTTTCCCGACAGCTCTGGACGCACCCGACACCGATGTGACCCCCCTGACCCTGGACATGGTCGGCAATCTGCTGAAACTTTCCAATGAAAGTCCGCGCAAAAGGATGCTTCAAAAACTGCACAAAAGTCATTCCGCCGGGGTCCACCGGATGTTCAATGCCTTGCAGTCGGAAACGTACATTACCCCCCATCGCCACCTGCACCCGACCAAGGACGAAACCATTTTGGTCATCTCCGGTTCCCTGCTTTTTATCCGCTTCACCGATGAGGGTGAAATCGAGAGCCAGATTCTCCTGCAACCGGGAACCCTGAATTTCGGAATCGACGTGGCCCCCCATGTCTACCACACCTATATCGCCCTCAAGCCAGACACCCTGATCTTCGAGGTCAAGAACGGCCCATACGAGCACGACACCGACAAGGATATTCCAGACTGGGCACCGAGGGAAGGGACTGAAGAAGCTGCACCATATCTCATCCAAATGATCAAGACTCTGGCGGAACAGGCCAATGTCGCAGTCGCGGCCGCCGAAAAAAGCTCTGACAAAGCCGAATAATCTTCTGCCCTCAACCGCTTGCAGACCGATGCGAAAATGATTTAAGTAGTGTCATCTTTTTATTGGAGATTGACACGTGAACACCCGTATTTTCAGAGCTGACATACTTCTTTTCATCACCGCCGCCATCTGGGGATTCGCCTTTGTGGCTCAGCGCGTGGGCATGAACCACGTGGGGCCGCTGACCTTCAATGGAATTCGGTTCGCCATTGGTGCGCTGGCTCTCACGCCGCTGCTCATGTACATGGAAAAGGGCCGGGATTCCGGCTCTCAGGGGACGGACAGAAAACGGCTGTTCATCGGCGGAGGCGTGTTGGGCATCGCCCTTTTTTGCGGTGCGACACTCCAGCAGATCGGTCTGGCCGGGCCTCAGCTCGCGGCCCTCGGCTTTGAAGCCACCACCGCTGGCAAAGCGGGATTCATCACCGGGCTATACGTTGTCTTTGTCCCCCTCTTCGGGCTCATGCTCGCCCAAAAAACCGGCTGGGGAACATGGCTCGGCGCAACTTTGGCCGTCGTGGGCATGTACCTGCTGTCCGTCACCACCGATCTGAGTATTTCCTTCGGCGACCTGCTTATCCTCATCGGCGCACTCTTCTGGGCCGGACATGTTTTGCTCATCGGCAAGCTTTCGCCCGGCATGAACGCTGTTGATGCCATCAGGCTTTCCATCATCCAGTTTTCCATCTGCGCCGCCTTCAGTCTCACCATTGGAATCGCCACCGAGGAAATCACCCTGATCGGCCTGCAAGGTGCTGCCCTGCCCATCGCATACGGCGGCCTCATGTCTGTCAGCATCGCCTATACGCTCCAGATCATTGCCCAGCGCGATGCCCAGCCTGCCCACGCCGCTGTCATTCTCAGTCTCGAAGCCGTCTTCGCAGTAATCGGAGGCTGGCTGTTTCTGGATGAGATGCTCACCACTCAAGCCCTCATAGGCTGCGGTTTGATGCTCATCGGAATGCTGCTTAGCCAATTGAAGCCATAGCGACTGGCCTCTCACAGGCAGCGGACAAATCCTAATACGCCAGTCTGCCCAGTGACTTCATGATCAGTGTGCAACCCATGGCGAACATGCCTGTCAGCCCCATGCCGCAGGAAAAACCTGCCAGCAGGACCGGGGCGTAGTGCCGCCATTCCTTGCCGTATTTTTTCAGGAAATAAAAGCGTCCAAGTATCGCACCAATGACCTCCAGCAACATGCCGTGCGGGGTGGACTGGCCCAGACCGCGCACCACGCCGTAAACCAGTAGCACGGGCAATCCAAGCACATTGAGAACCGAATACATGAGTAGTCCAAGCCCAAGCCCTCCCGCCACAATCGGACCGGACAGGGCTTCGAAAAAGAGCGAATTGCCCTCAAGGGTCGAGGTCTGCATGAGCAATGTATTGAGTGCCTGCAAGTGCC
Organism: Pseudodesulfovibrio sp.; assembly: GCA_022712815.1. GTDB lineage: Bacteria > Desulfobacterota > Desulfovibrionia > Desulfovibrionales > Desulfovibrionaceae > Pseudodesulfovibrio. The sequence continues at coordinate 4,624 of JAFLJW010000028.1, forward strand.
AGAGTTCCTGCGCAAACGGATATTCCGGCGAAGGAATCGGGGCGAGTTGCCACAGAAATTGCGAGAACAGCAGGGACGATATCATGACAATCGGGAAGACAATAATCTCTGCCTTGATGATGCCGCGCAGGCTCGTTCCGGTCAGCTCGATCTGCCGGAACTGGACCGTTGCCTCGCCATAATTATGAATGGGAATGGGCGCATACCAGATTTCAAGGCCCTGATAGCCGAAGAACTTGGCCCCGGCAATAAACGAGAATTCCCGCACCATTGGCAGGGCGATGAACTGACCGGCCACGCCCTCCATCCGCGCGGTGATATACGAAATGACCGGCGTGTAGATGAAGCCGTAAAGGACAAAGAAAATCCACGGAAATGACGGCACCAGAAAGACGCAAAACACAATGTAACAAAGCGTCGAAAAAACATATATCCCGATGGATACCCAGAAATTGATGTCGCCCCGGCCTTCCGGAGGATTGAACAGCACGGAAAAATCAGGTCCCGTGCCATCGGTATTCTTAAATGATTTGATCACGTAATAAACACCGACCAAGCCGATTGCCAGCCCCAGACCAATACCGAAACTCATATAGAAATCAAAATTGTTGGCAAAGACAGTCTCGACAGTCGCCATGCCCGGATGCCAGCGATGCAACACGCCGTGAGCGTACAGAATCGGGTTGGCGATGATGGTCACGATCAGCCCCACCAGCCCGCCGATGACCGCCCAGAACGGCAGGACCATGCCGATGAATACCAGCCCCAGATCGAACTGGATACCGGTCGCCACCGCCGGCAGCACCCCCTCGGTATGTTGCGTCAGTTCGATCCACGGGATCGGTATG
>JAFLJW010000228.1 GCA_022712815.1 Pseudodesulfovibrio sp.
GCACTTTAATTAGATACGTTAAGATATTTTACTTGAGGAGGAAGGACTGATGACAAAGGCTGAGTTGGTTGTCAAAATTGCGGAAAAGGCTAATCTGACCAAAGCGAACGCGGAGCGTTCTCTGAATGCTTTTCTGGAGACTGTCGAAGGTACTCTCGTAAGCGAAGGTAAGCTTACCCTGACCGGTTTCGGCACGTTTGTTGTTGAAGCGCGTAAAGCTCGTGTTGGCCGCAATCCCCGCACTGGTGCAGAGATCAAGATTCCGGCTACTAAGGTCGTCAAATTTCGTCCCGGCAAAATCCTCAAGGAAGCCGTCAAATAGCTTGGAGGCAGTCCAATGATGTTACACGGTGAAACCGTTCAAAGTCCGTTGCCCATGGATCTTCCGTGGTGGCAGCCCGATCATTTCGTCTTCTTCGGTGTTCTTTACATTGTCCTTGGCGTTCTCGCTGTCGGACTGACCTATACAATCGTTAAATCCTGGTGTGATGTTAGCAAGTGTGACAGCCACTAGTTTTGGATTTGATTAGAGAAGTAAACCTGTCGAACTGTACGGTTCGACGGGTTTTTCTTTTTTGCGGGTATTTTTGAGTACCGCGTGATTGCTTTTTTTGAAGTTTGAATTGTGATTGTGGTTGCAATTCGTCTTCTATACGTATATGTAGTCTTTCTTATTTTGCTGACCCGCCAAAAGAGCGGGCAGTTCACCGAGGAGGTGATTTACATTGCCAGGCGTTTATTTTGATGAAAATGATAATTTCGATATCTCCCTGCGTCGCTTCAAGAAACAGGTTGAAAAAGCTGGTATCTTGTCCGAGCTGAAAAAACGTCAACATTACGAAAAGCCCAGCGTGCAGAAGAAGAAAAAGAAAGCTGCCGCCAAAAAAAGGCTTGCCAAGAAAATGCGCAAAATGCGTACGATGTAATTATGAGTCTGTCCAAGAAAATAGACAAAGACTACATTGAGGCTTACAAAGCCAAAGCTACGGTAAAAGTGGCCGTCTTGAGACATATCAAGACGGCCATTAAAAACCGCATGATCGAAGAAAAAGGCGAAGTCTCTGACGAGACAGTGCTGGACCTCATTGCGAAGCAGGTCAAGCAACGCAAGGAATCCTTTGATCTGTACACCAAGGCTGGCAGAGACGATCTCGCTCAGGTTGAAGCTTTGGAGATTGTCGAACTTGATCCCTATCTCCCCAAACAATTGTCTGATGCCGAACTCGAAGCGGCCATTGACAAGGTTGTTGCCGATATCGGTGCTTCCGGTTTGCAGGACATGGGCAAGGTGATGCAGGCGGTCCTGAGTGCCCATAAGGGGCAGGTGGACGGTAAAAAATCAAGTGCCCTGGTTAAAGCCAGGCTCTCCTAACTTTCCAACACAGACAGCTCATATGGAGTCCAGAACTTTTCAAGTATTGGAATTTTCCAAGATTCTTGGGGCATTGTCCGGTTTTACCGTGTCTGATCCCGGTGCTTCCGCGTGTCTTGAAGTGCGTCCATTTGAAACCCTCGATGCTGTGAACCGGGCATCTGTTCTTTTCGAGCAGGCTGCTGCCTGGGTCAACGAATCCAGCTACAAGTTCAATGCGTTTCCGCCTCTTGACGGTCTTTTCCCGCATCTTGATAATCCTGGTGGTATCCTGGATCAGGATGCGCTCTTTGCGCTCAAGGCAGTCCTTGATATAACAAGTGGTGCTCGTGATTCGCTCAACAAGTATGAAGACCGCCAGTGGAATATCCTTGTCGAGACTCTTTTTGCCTATGACTGGCCCGAAAAAACCGTTTCAGGCATAGGTCGCTGCCTTGACCCGGAAGGAAGAATCAAGGACGGAAGTTCCCCGGACCTCCTTGCTGTGCGTCAGGAGATACGCACCATACATCAGCGGTGCACCAAGCGGGTCAAAGACTTCATCATTCAGGAAAACATGACCTCGGCAATACAGGACGAGTTCATGACAGTTTCTTCGGATCGCTACGTGTTGCCGATCAAGGCAAATTTCAAGAACAAGATCAAGGGCATCATTCACGACTATTCCCAGACGGGCGAGACTTGCTATTTCGAGCCGATGTTCCTTGTGGAGACAAACAATCGTCTTCAGGAACTCAAGAGGGAAGAGCGCGAGGAAGAATACAAGATACTGAAATTTCTCACGGACCTTGTCCGCCAAGAACAGCATGGGGTCGTCGCGGCCTACCGGGGACTTGTGGAGCTTGATGTGCTCATGGCCAAGGTCAAGCTTGCTCAGGCATATGACGGACGGGCCATTAAAGTTGTCGGGAGCGGTGCACCAAGGCTGATCAAGGCCCGGCATCCGCTCCTTGCCCTTGTTGACAGTTCTGTTCAGCCGCTGAGCATTGAGCTTCTCGAAGGGCAGAAGGCGATGATCGTCAGCGGCGGTAATGCAGGTGGCAAGACCGTTTGTCTCAAGACCGTCGGGCTGATCGGACTTATGGCTTTTTCCGGCTTGCCGGTCCCGGTTGCGGAGGGGAGCAGTCTGCCTCTTTGGACCGATGTTTTCGTTGTCATGGGTGATGAGCAGAGCCTGGAAGAAAATGTATCCACCTTCACGGCACAGATTCAGTATTTGAAAAGAGTCTGGGAGCGTGTTGGCGAACAAACGCTTTTCATTCTTGATGAATTCGGGGCCGGAACAGACCCCACGCAAGGCGCGGCCTTGGCTCAGGCAGTCATAGACAGCCTGATCGAGCGTCAGGCGACTACGTTTACCGCGACGCATTTTCCGGCTTTGAAGGCGTATGCCATGTCCATTGATGCAGTTCGCGCCGCCAGTGTACTCTTTGATCCAGGCACCAAGAAACCGCTCTACAAGCTGGCCTATGATCAGGTTGGAGCTTCCATTGCCCTGGACGTCGCAAAAGAACATGGTTTGCCCAGTGAGATTCTGAGTCGGGCGCAAAAATATTTGCTGCTTGACGGATCAGATACAACGACTGTCCTTGACCGGCTCAATGA
>JAFLJW010000029.1 GCA_022712815.1 Pseudodesulfovibrio sp.
CAAGGTCATGCAGCAATCCGGCAACGGCGTATTCTTCCGGGTCTTCAAACCCGGCCCGACGGGCGATGATGTTACAGGCTGTTGCGCAACCCAGGCTATGCTCCCACAAACCTTTCATGGCCGCGACCATCATGTCAAAAACCGAAGTGGAAATGATGATACCTCGAACAACGTTGATGCCGAGCAGAACAAGGGCGTGCTGGATGGAACTGATACGTCCGGGAAAACCATAGATCGGTGAATTGACCATCTTGAGAACCTTGGCGGACAACACCTGATCGGTGGATATGACCTTGGCAATGGCCTCGCTCGAAACATCCGGGTCTTCAACGAGTTTGGTCACTTCATTCAGGACATGCGGCAAGGTTGGCAGGTCTTTGACCTGAAGGATTTCACCTTTGATGCTGGTTTTCAGATCTTCATCCATATCTAAACCTCACCTTCGCCATTTTCAGTCACTTCATCACTCTCGTCTTCTGTCTCAATGGCTTCCATGGCCTTCATCCTGGCTTCCTGGGCAGCTGCCTTGATCTGGAAATACTGCCCCATGCGCCCTTTGAGCCTCATCATCCATTTGTCCTGACCGTACCGACGAAACAGGGTATCCAACCGCTCCACACGCTCGGCAAACTTTGTGCCAGCGCCAGCTCCGCCCATGTCCACCGGATTTCCCTGGACAGTAATCCGATCAATTTTCATATTCTCAAGCCGGGAGATGAGGCTATCGGTCAACTCCATGTCCTCGGCCATGATGGTCATGCCCCCCTCCTTGGTGACGGGCTTGGCCAGTTTCATGCCGGGCGCGGCGAGAGCAAGTGGTATCTTCTGCATAATGGTCTCAATTCAGGACTGTGTAGTTACAAACATCGATTTCAAGAAAATAAAATATACATGGATTGCCGGTTTCCCTCAAGCCCGGTGCATCAGATTTTATCAAAGAATATCAAACACCCCATGATGACAAAAGATACAGCCGCGATCTTCTTGATGACCTGTGGCGATACATATTGACAAATAAACTGAGCAAACATGACCCCCAGGAAACTGACCAGTACCAAAGCCAGTGAAGCCCCGATAAAGACGGTCCATGGTTTCTGCGATTTTGCTGTCATGAGCATACAGGCAAGCTGCGTCTTATCGCCCAGCTCAGCAACGAACAGAGTCCCGAATGTCGTGGCTAACAGTTTCCAATCCATAATGTCCTCAGTATGTTATGATTCTCTTGCAAGGTACCACATGCCCGGTAGCTGTTGAACAGCACCACGCATCTCAAGCATAAGCAACACCTTGCTGACTTTGGGTGAATCCCAATCCAACTGTCGTCCCAAAGCATCAATGTGCATCTTGTCCGTTTGGTCAAGAACAGTCATTATATCGCGCTCTTCTTCGTTGAGAACAATGGATTCCCGCTGTACCGCACTGGGCCTCTTTTTGACTATTCCTTTCGGTTTGACCTCTGACTGCGGTTCATTCCCCGTCTTTGTCTTCTTCCTGACTCGTTTTGCCTTCTTTTTTGCAGTCTTTTTCACAACGGATTCACTCGAATCTATTTCCTCTTCCGCCTTGATCGGCTTTGGATCGGGAACAGCTTCAAGTTCACGGGCAAAATCATAACGCAGGATTTCGACGATATCGCCTGCGCTCTCCACCAAGGCCGCTCCCTGCTTGATGAGCCGATGACAGCCGGTAAAAGTCGGCTGGCTTATGGGACCGGGCAAGGCGAAAACATCCTTTCCCTGCTCCCCGGCAAGGCGAGCCGTTATCAAACTGCCGCTGTTGTGAGCGGCTTCGGCAACGAGAACACCCAATGAAAGACCGCTGATAAGCCTGTTCCTAAAAGGAAAATGGTGACCTCGCGGTTCAACGCCTGGGCCGAACTCAGTAATGACCAGCCCCTTGGCATCAAGTGCTCTCCTGACATCGAGGTTGTCAAATGGATAGGAAATATCGAGGCCGCATCCAAGAACGGCAATCGAGCTGCTGATCCCTTTGAGGCCACCGAGGTGGGCCTGACGGTCAATGCCAAGAGCCAGGCCGGAAATAACGGTTATGCCAATTTTGGACAATTGCGTACTGATTCGCCCTGCTGCCGCAAGACCCAAGGCTGTGCACTGTCTGGCCCCGACAACGGCCACTCCGGGGTTCTTGAAAAGTGTTGTATCGCCGGACACGTAAAGCATGGCTGGCGGATCTTCCAGATGCTTCAGTGAGGATGGGAACCGGGGGTCAAACCACGTTACAACATCCATTTCGGCATTGGTTGCCGCCTTGTATTCTTCCTCGGCCTTGACGCGCCAGACTTCGTCCTTGCACTTCCGGGCGACCGCCTTGCTTGAAAGTTCAAGGGACGGCCAGGAGGATGCATCCTGCACTGCATCATACGCACTGCCGTAGTGTACAAAAAGCCTCTTCCACGCCTTTGGGCCAAGACGCGGTATATGCTTCAGGGCAAGGCAGGCAAAGAATTCTTTCTGAATATCCATAAAAGATGCCCTACTAGCTAAGAAAAAGCCGGAACTCACTTGATGCGCGAAGTTCCGGCCCTGAAAACAGATGGATTCAGACTATCCACCGAGCCTGCTCAACTCCTTGCGGGCCAGCCTGGCAGGACTGGATTTCGGAAAGTCTTCGACCAGAGCACGGAGATAGAAAACCGCGTTGTCGGGATCACCGACCTTGTCATAAGACATGCCGATCTTGAGCAAGGCCGAGGCAGATTTATCATGTTTGGGAAAACGGCCGGTGACTTCCTTGAAAGTCAGGATGGCCTGAATGAAATCCTTCTGGGAATAATAGGTCTCACCCTTCCAGTACAAGGCATTGGGAACCAGTTTGTCATTCGGATATTTCTTGAGGAATTCATCGAACGTACCACGCGCACCTTCAAAATCCCCACCGTTATATTTGGCAAGTCCTTTGTCATACATGGATTGCGAACCAGACACCGTCTTCCTGGGTTTTGCGGCCTTCACGGGCTTTGCGGTCTTCGTGGCCGGGGTTCCGGGCCGTTTGATCACTTTGGGCTCGGGGATGACAGGGGGCGGTCCGGGCACCTTGTCCCACGGTTTATCTTCGCTGCTCTCGGCCATGGATGCATCACCCTTTGCCTTCTGCCCTTCCACCCAGCCTTCTTTTTCAGGCTTCAGGTCGGTCACCCACCCTTTGCCCATGGGCGGCGCATCAGCGGAATCAGCAGGGGCATCCATCACGGTTTCGCCGCTTTTCACAGCAACGACCTGCTCCTCCAGAGACTTCAGCCGCTCATCAACACTTTCTTGATTTTGTGCATTCTCATCGGCCTCAAGCCGCTGTTTCTCACGGAAATTCAGAAAATTTTCCTCAAGGCTCTTGACCCGCCACTCCATGCTTGCCGATGTAGTGGCCGCTCCCTGCTTGGCGGCAGTACACGCGACGACTGACAGACAAAACAGGACAAGCAAAACGAGCTTCAGGTATTTCATTAAGGAATTCTCCAACTTCTCACGTTTAAACATTTAATATGAAATAGGCGATGCAACGATTTTTTGCAAGGAATCGATGAGGAACATCTGAAATCCATCCCAAAGCTGCACCTTGCATGACGCACGTTTTTCAGGCAAAAAAGGTCCGCGTGGTTTATTATCCACACCATGAAAACATACCGGAGAACCGACAATCATGAATCTGAACGAAACATTGACCATGGCCGCGCTCATGCTGGCCCCTGCTTTTTTCAGCCTGCTCGGTATGGGAGCCTTGGGCAGCCCGGTCATTGCCGTCCTTGGCGAGCTTGCCGCAAAAACCAAGGGACGCGTCTTTTACGATAAATACGGACAGCAGACAGCGTCCATGGGATTGATACTCCTGTTGCTCCTGCTCGCAATTTACGGAGCGGCCCTTGGTATCGTCCTGACCAGATTCCCGCAACTCTTCCAGCAGTTCATGCCACCGACTCAACCAATATTGAGCGCGATCATCGCTTTTGCTGTTTTTGCCATCCTTGGACTCATCTATTTCATGAGTTGGAAAAAAATGTGCAACGCCAAAGGAATCCACATCTCCTTGGGCATGGGAGCGGCCATCGCAGCGGTCGCCTGCGTCACCAT
>JAFLJW010000214.1 GCA_022712815.1 Pseudodesulfovibrio sp.
CCAAAAACTCGAAGCTCTCGGAGCGGAAGTACGCATGCCCGCCATCATGGAGGTGCTGTGGTACACGCTTTACAAACAGCGGTATTACAAGGAGCAGGGCGGACAGAAAATAGCAGGCGCTCTACTGCGCATGCAGCATCAGATGCTGACCAGCATTGAGAAAAAACTGCGTCGCCACTCTGCAAACGTATTGCCCAATGCCTATGAACCACGGGTCTGGGACGTCATTGCCAATAGCGGGTTTACCCTTGATGCAGGCCTTGGCTTCGGGGCTGCCATGGAAATAGCACAAAACGGGGTCAACGGAATTGTTCACGCAATTCCCTTTAACTGCGTCCCCGGATTGATGATTCAGGGATTGGAAAGCCGCTTTCGCCGTGAGTTTCCGCATATACCGTTCCTTACCGTGACTTTTTACGGACAGGACGATCCCACCGTTGAGACTCGCATTGAGGCTCTTGTTCACCAGTGCAGGGAAACCGGAAGCCAGAAAAAAATGATCGAAAAGAAACCGGTCCTGTCTTAATTCTCCCGATTACCAAAGGAAAACCAGCACTCCATGTATAGATATACCGAAAAAATCTGCAAAAAATGCCACCTCCAGGAAGATGCTTTTCACGGCATCACGCTCAATGAACAGGGACTGTGTTCACTTTGTGTCAAGATTTCCAAGTCCCCGAAACGTGACTGGGACAATTTGCAAAAAGACTTTGAGACAAAGCTGGACAATGTCCGGGGACACCTGCCCTACGAGGGGATGATCATGATGAGCGGGGGCAAGGATAGTGCCTACATGGCCAACCTGCTCAAGAAAAAATATGGAATGAACCTTCTGGCATTCATCATCGACAATAATTACGAGTATCCAGAGACTTTTGACAATGCGAAGACCATCGCTCACAAGCTGGACATGCCCTACATCTTTTATCGTCAGGACCCGAAATTGATGCGGCAATATTATCAGGTTCTTTTTTGTGAGGACGCGCTCTCGCAACAAGATTGCGGCCAGGTCTGCACTTTTTGCGGCAGGTTTCTTATTCGCACAGCCACGGATTTTGCCCGGTGCATGGGAATCCCCCTCGTCTTTTCCGGTCACAATCCGGAGCAGATATTCCTGATGGGCGAAAGCATTGAAACCGACCTTGAGCGGCTGACCATCATGGAGTTCACGATGGAACTAGTGGCCGAAGACACGCAAAAGGCGTCAGAGGTATGGGGAAAAATTACTCCCGCCCATACCAATCGACTTTTCCCACGGTCACTTGCCCCAAAGGATGTCTCGCTGGTGTTCCCGTTCCAGCATTTCCCCTACGAACCGGAAAAAATGATGCGCACGGTTCGGGACGAACTCGACTGGCTGCCCATCAAACGTTTTTCCAAAACCTACATCGCTTCCGGTTGCAGACTCGTGAAACTGTGGGCCTATCTTGCACACTGCAGCAACACAAACAGTTATGTGGATCTGGAGTTCAGCAGTCAGGTGCGAAGCGGCACTCTCGCTTCAGAAACAGTTCAAAAGTTCTATTCTGAAACAAATGTTGAAATTGACGAACTGTCGGCACTGATCCGGGAACTAGATATGACGAAAGAAATGAAGCTGCTGCTGGAAAAACAATTTGGGAAAACAAACGAGCTTTTGCAAAAACTATAAAACACTTCCTTTCCAAGAAAGAGAAGTGCCAGGAACGCAAAAAGACCTCTGAATTTTCGCATTCACCCCATCCTGCCAAGATAGCACAATACAAGGCTTTCGAGAGTGGTGTAGCTGCGAGGCGACGGGTACAAATCGACCGCAGACGTAGCAACGCTACGCTGAGGATCGATTCATGCCCGACAGAAGCAGACGCGCCGCTATCGGAAGCCGACAGGCAACGACGATTAGTCGTTGCCTAACGTAATCTGAAAAGCAATGGCGTATAGATGGTCGAAGAAATCGACGTATTCCACCGGGATGTGTTTGGGTACGTTGATGCGTGACGGGGCGAAATTTATGATGCCTCGGATGTTGGCGTCAACGAGATGATTGGCGGCTCGTTGGGCGCGGTCCGGGGGGGTGGCGATGATGCCGATTTCGAGATTTAGCTCCGGGGCTTGTTCCCTGAGATGGGTGGGGCAGACGATTTCCATGCCCTCGAATTCGAGGCCGATCTTGTCCGGGTCACAGTCAAAGGCGGCGCATATCTTGAAGCCACGACGTTCGAAATCGTGATGGCGCAGGAGAGCACTCCCCATGTTGCCAACGCCGATCAGGGCACATTTCCAGACGCGGTCGATACCGAGCGACTGCTTGATGGACGTGATCAGTTCCTGAACGTAATAGCCCACACCGCGCACACCGAACTCACCAAAATACGCAAGGTCTTTTCTTATTTGTGACGAATTGACCGAACAGGCTTGGGCAAGTTTTTCGGATGATATGACATCGTTGCCGTCACGCAACAGGTTCTCGAGAACCTGAATATAAACGGCCAGTCGTCCGATTGTAGCTTTGGGGATGTGTTCACTTTTCATTTTTCAATGTCTCTTGGGAGGCCGGAAAACGGGCAGTCATGTGAATTTTTTAACAAGACAGATGCTTAAAAAGGGGAGGCCGAGGCCTCCCCTTGAAGTAGCATTTTCGTATCTGATACTAGACGACGAAGAGCAGGATCAGGTTGACAACCAAGGCGTAGATGGCGAGGGACTCGATGAATGCCAGGCCAAGGATCAGAGTGGTGGAAATCTGTCCGCCAGCTTCGGGGTTGCGAGCGATACCTTCACAAGCGCCTTTGACGCCCATGCCCTGTGCAATGCCGCACAGACCGGCAGCGATGCCCATGCCGAGAGCGGTGGCGTAAGCTTTGGCGGACATGATATCAGCACCAGCACCATCACCGGAAGCGAAAGCAGCGGAAGCAACCAGAACCATAGCCAAAGTGGTGAAAAGAATCTTAGTGATTTTCATTTTGAATCCTCCAAGTGGAATCATATAATATTGTTTTGGTCCGAGGACCATTTCCCCAAATTAAACGAGCGGCTCTATTTTAATGAGCGTGCTCAATGGAACCCTGCAGGTACAGCATCGTCAGCATAAAGAAGATGAATGCCTGAATGGTTTTTGCCAGAATGAACAGGAAATACATCGGCAGTGTGCCGACCAGCGGAGCCAGGAAGAACATCAGGATCAGCACGATTTCTTCACCGCGGATGTTGCCGAACAGACGAAGTGTCAGACTCAGCGGACGTGCGATGTGTGAGATCGGCTCAAGGATCAGCATCAGGGGAGCCAGAAAAGCGACCGGACCCATGAAATGTTTGATGTACTTGAAACCCCATTTTTTCATGCCAACGGCTTGATAGAACAGGAAGACGATGATCGCCATGGCAGCCGGAGTGTTGATGTTCGCAGTAGGAGCATCACAGCCGGGAACCAGACCGATGTAGTTCATGGTCAGGATGAACATGAAGATTGTGCACAGCAGCGGCATGAACTGGCGGCCTTCCTGACCGAGGTTGGCGACAGTGAAATCTTCCAGGCCACCGATGATGGTCTCAAAGAGATTCTGCATTCCGCCGGGAACCAGCTTCAATCGGCTACGAACGATCAAACCACAGGTCAGCAAAATAACCATGGCCAGCCACATGTAGAGCACGTGGTTGATGCTGTCTACGCCGAGCATCTGCTCTACGGTAGCACCCCAGTTACCAATGCCTTTCAGCAGGTCCATGTACAAGAGAGGATGCGGTAAACCGCCTGAAAAACCCATATCCAAGCCTCCTTAAAAAATCAGCTAGCCCTTTTTTTGCCCCATCTGAACCAGGCCGGTAGCAGCGATGTTGATCACTACCGTTCCCAAACCTGATACCAACCCCCAGTGGGGGACACGTTCGACTCCGATCAGCCAATACAAGGCCAGCCCACTCAGAGTCATCTTTCCTATGAATATAACAAACAGTTTAAATGGCGCGCTTTTCTGGTTGTGTACCAAATACTGAGCTATGCGAGCCAAAGCCCAGAAATTGACAAGAGCGAGTATCGCTCCGGCCAGATAAGCGAGAGACCACCGGGAAAAAAGGGTTACCAGCATGATCACTAGAGAGGTCCCCAGCGATACATAAATCTGATTGCGGACAAGAATTCGCACATCCGGCCCTTGGAACCCGCTTTTTACGAGCAGGCGTTCAAGCCGCTGATTAATCTTGCCCATCACTTCCTTCACCATCCTGTTTCAAAGAACTACGTTGCCTTTTGGCTTCTTCGCGCCTCTGGAGTTTTCTGAAATCTTCAAAAACCATTCTGAACCCGGCGATGACTCCAAGTAGGAAAAAGATCATGATCAGCCAGGGCTTGGTTCCGAAGTATTTGTCCAGATTGTAGCCAAAGAACAACCCAACGACCATGGCTGAAGCTATATGCAACCCCATAGTGCCAGCAGTGCCACCCAATTGTGTGATGGTTACCGCTTTATCGTCTTTTGAAAAGAGCATATTCGCACCTTGTGAAGCTATATCCGCCTGTTTCTAAAGGCACAGAGCGAAAAAACAAGTTCGTGCAATCCTTCACAAGTTGTGGAGGAGTAGCATACGCCGCCATTTCCCGTCAATGCGTTTTTCCGAAAAACACTCCCTTTTTTTTGGAAATTTCAGGAGTGCAAATCACTTGCCGGATAGGTCCGGGACAACTCCGGCATCAGGTAGCATGCTACGCCCGAGTTTTGGTTATTGCCACAAGAAAGCGGGAAGACGCATGGCATCTTCCCGCTTTGTTTATTGACTGGAACTATTCGGTATCGTTGACATCAATGACCTTGACCAGGAATTCCTTGACACCCGCGGGGGGTGTGAAGAAGACCGCCATGAACGGCGAAGACGCACCCGGTCTGATGAATGTGTTGTTGGACAGAATGCCGACTTCGCTGGACAAGCCGTCCTCGATTTCATTCTGGGTCTGGACCTGCAACTGGAACTGCGAGAGCACGTTTCCGCACAGGAAAGTTTGCGAGACAAGGATGGTTCCGGCGGTATCGTAGAGTACCACCTCGACCTTGATCTGCTCCTTGGGCATGGCGAATTTGTTGACTGCCTTACCCTCGACCACGAACAGATTGCCGACTTTCTCGTTGGCTACGTAATATTGCTTGACGTTCTTGAGTTCTATTTTGCGGACGCGATCAGCCGGGGATTCGCCCGGAGCCACTTCTTCGCCGTCACCAATGTCTTCCGAGAACATCTGGCCCACGAACGGCACATTCCTGAGAAGGTCGCCCGGATTGTCGATACCGGCATAGGTCCAGACCTTGAAGTAGATTGCACCGCCGATACCAAGCGCGATTATGAGCAGGAAGATCAGGCAACCAAGGGATTTTTTGCTGCCACCTTTGCTGCTCTTGTCTTCCAGAGAAAAACCGTCATCCTCTTCGTATTCTTCGTCTTCGTCTTCGTCGTCATCCTCATCTTCATCCCCTTCGTCATCCTCATCAGCGAAAAGATCACCGGTATCATCGTCTCCGTCTTCAAACAGGTCGCTGGTGTCGTCGGCTTCTTCTTCGGATTCGTCCTCGGAATCACCGAACAGGTCGTCCACGCCACCTCCGGTGGGTGAGGCCCCTTCATCCGGGGTCGGGATATCATCACTCTCGTCAAAGAGATCATCCATGCCGGGCATGTCTTCTTCGGGGCCTTCTTCAGCCGATTCTTCAACCGGAGATTCAGGCGCGGCAGCCTTGTCTTCACCTGAGGCCACATCCTCGAAAGTTTCCTCGAAGTCATCCCCAGCCTGGGTATCGGTTGCCGGGCTCTCGTCCTCAAGCAGGGATTCAACTTTCTCTTCAGGCGTGACAGAAGGAAGCTCTGCCTTGAACACGTGGGCGCACTTTGAGCATTTGACCTTGGCACCGTCCGCCGGGATTTTGGCGTCGGGCAAATTGTAACGGGTCTGGCAATTGGGGCAAGTGACGATCATACTTTTGATCTCCAGGAAATCTGGTTGATTAACTATCCGTATCCGTGGACAATTCGTAAATTCCGTCCAACTCCCTATAACGCTCGGCATAGTCCAGGCCGTAGCCGACAATGAAGCCTTCGTTCAGCTTGAAACCGGCAAAATCGACCGTGACATCGAGTCTGCGTCGTTCATGCTTATCAATAAGCGAGCATATTTTCAAACTCTTTGGATTCCTTCGTCTTAACACATGTAGAAGGAAGTCCATGGAATGCCCGGTATCAACGATATCTTCGATGACCAGCACGTCCTTTCCTTCAATGGAAATCTCCAGATCCTTGGAAAAAACAATGTCATCGCCCCGGGACGTACCTGTCCCGTAGCTTGCCAATCGTACAAAATCGACTTCCACTTCTCGTTCGATCTTGCGTATGACATCTGCGAAAAACAGGAATGCCCCCTTGAGGACGCAGATACATACAAGAGGTTTGGCAGAGGTGTAGTCAGCCGTTATTTCCCGGCCCAGAGACTCCACACGCTCGGCAATTTGCTCGGCGGTAATGAAAGGTGTCAGTTTATGTGCCATACTTCTAAGTGTATAAGATTGTTATAGATTCATTACCATGGCAACTTCGTTGCAGTGGTCCGGAAATCTCGGGCAATTCATGCAATCGATGAATATCTTCTGGTTCAGGGAGTCCATATCTTCCTGTTTGAAGTCCAGATGAACGAAAAATCCGGTCTGCTCCGTGAGGGTATACACCTTGTATATACCCAGTGTCACGGCCTCACTCAGACAGGCTTCAACCAGCCTGCGACCAAGCTTTTTTCCCCGGTGTTCCTGAATGATTACCAAGGAACGGATTTCGGCCAGATTTTCCCAGATAATGTTCAGGGCACAGCAGCCAACGACCTTGCCGTCCTCATCCACGGTCACGAAAAAATCGCGTAGATGGGAATAGAGCTGGCTGAATGACCGGGGCAAAACCAGACCATCGTGCTCATCGGTGTGCATGAGCAGACCGTGGATCACCTTGACGTCTTCTATGCGGGCCTTGCGGATCATCCTGACTACTGCCCGATCAGTTTGTTGGCCATGGCCGTGAGCATGGAATGGGGGAAGACGCCGGGTTGGCTGAATGTCATTTCCCCTTCCTTGTTGAAAATGACCAGAGTCGGGATGGCAGAGACGTTGAACTTTTCTGCAAGGGCCTGATCGCCAACGTACACGGGCAGGTCAAGCTTCCCTTTTTCGAAAAACTTATCCAGTGCCGCCACGTTTTCATCCAGAGAGATGGTGATGATATTCATCCTGTCCCCATGGGATCTGTTGAGCAATTCCATCTCCGGGATTTCCTGCTTGCAGGAAGGGCACCATGTGGTCCAGAAAAGCACCACGGTCGGTTTGCCCGAATTCTCGGCCAGATATGTGTCCAGCCCGGTCACATCCATGGACGGAAAGTCCGTGCCTTTCTTGATACTCCCGGATTTTTCCGAAACATCAGCCTCGGTTTCAGGAGTGGTTTCGCCGGAACAGGCAACCAGCAGGACCATTACTGTCAATATTGCGGCAAGCCGCCATAATTTCATCATAGAGTACCTCGTGACTTGATTGGACACAGTCTAGCAGACTTGTATTTCAAATAAAAGCACATAGGAATCACCAACTTTTCACACGTAAAATAAAACAATCTGGTCATGGCAGATATGAAAGGCTGACATTCAAATGGGATTATCCCTTTCCGTCTGCTGTGCCTGTCAAACGACAGCTTCATCTTTTGGGAAAATGCGCTTGGCGAGATAGATGAACGGCGTGTCCAGTGCGGCCACAACAATCTTGATGATGTAGGTGGACAGCATGATTTCCCAGAAAACCTCGATCGGAAACATGCCCCAGAATGCTATGACGCAAAAAATAACGGAATCCAAAAGCTGGCTGACCATGGTCGAGGCATTGTTGCGCAACCACAGGAACTTATCGCCGGTACGCTTCTTGATGGCGTGAAAAACCCACACATCATGCATCTGCGATACCAGATACGCCGCCATGCTCGCCAGGGCGATGCGAGGCAGAAATCCGAACAGCGCAACCAGATGCGGCTGGGCGAAATCATCCGGCGCAGGTTCGAAATAAAGTGCTATTTGCATATACGCGACCATCATCACCAATGAGACAAAGCCAAGCAGCACGCCTTTACGGGCTTCTTTCTTACCATAAAACTCACTCAGGATATCAGTCGCCAGGAAAACACTCGCGTATAAGACGTTGCCCAGGGTTGTGGTCAGTCCAAAGAGTTCAACAGTCTTGAGTACCTGAATATTGCACAGCAACAAATTGAAAACCATCAGGCCAAACAGCCCGACCCGGCCAAACAATCGGTACACGATCAGGACCATGCACAAATCAACGAGGGCAAAAGCAATCCACAAGATTTCGTTCATGCGCGTGAAGTGCCTCGATTTCATCCTCAGGTCAAGTTGAAATAAAACCCTTATCCGCCTTGAGATCTGCGGCTGGTCCATTCTGTTGCTTGCGCTTCCTGCGCGCTGCGCGTATGAATGAATATATGCAAGTACGTTCACCAAAACCCCTTCCTCCGGCGAGGAGGGTGGCTCTCGAAGCACTTTTCCGTTGCCTGATGGGCAAGCAGGACATTCAGGCCGCTCTTGATGTGGCCCTTACCTCCGGCGAAATCGACTCCCGCGATGCGGGTCTCGCCACTGAACTTTCTTACGGCTACCTGCGCCTCAAAGGCCGCATTGAGTATGTTCTCTCGCGGTTTTTGCAAGACCCGGGCAAGCTGCCGCCCAAGATGCGGTTCGCCATGGGCGTGTCCGCTTATGAAATCATGTTCCTCGACAAGGTCCCGGCCTATGCGTCCGTGGACTGGGCCGTGGAATTTTCCAAGACCAAGCCCGGCGCCCGGTTTTCCGGCCTGTTCAATGCCGTGCTCAGGCGTGTCTCCGAACTGGGTGAGACCGCCCACGATCCCGATTTCTATCGGAAGGAAGCCTCCAAACCGGAGTTCCTGACCCGTTGGTATTCCTGCCCGCAATGGCTGGCTGACCTCTGGTGGCGGACCTACGGCGAGGAGACCGCCATTTCGTATCTGGAGGCCCAGATTCATCCGCCTGCCCTTGGGTTCAATCTTTTTGGTCACCCGGAAGCCGATGACATCTACGGCGAAATTGCGGGCTGGCCCGAAATTATCGACATTGAGGGAATGAGCTTTGCCCTGCCTGCCGGGACCCTGTTTGAAGATGAACCAAAGCCTCCGATGGCCCGACAATCCTTTGCCGCGCGTCAGGTTATCGAAGCCCTGACCCCGGAAGCGTGGCCCGTTCCGGTCTGGGATGCCTGCGCCGGTCGTGGTGGCAAGACTCGTATCCTGCGTGAAAAGGGCATTGATGTATTTGCTTCCGATCCGCACCGGGGACGGCTGGCCGCGCTCAACCGCGAGTTGCCGGGTGTTGAGACATTCGAGGCCAATGCTGCCTCGGATACACCGCCTCGTCAGCCCGGCACCATCCTGCTTGATCTGCCGTGTTCAGGGCTTGGCGTGTTGTCGCGCAGGCCGGACACCAAGTGGAAACGAAAACCCAGCGATCTGGCTGACCTGACCCGGCTTCAGGCTGAGATTCTGGAGAATGCCATCACGCAGGTGAAACCGGGCGGAAAAATCGCGGCCATTACCTGTACGCTTAATCCCGATGAAAACGAGGGATTGATTGAACGTTTCATTGCGGAACACCCGGAAGTGTCCGTTGAAAAACAGTGGACGACCTCGCCCAAATCGCAGTTGAACGAATTTTTCTTTGGGACGCTCCTGAACGTGAAGTAGCTTTGGAATGAATGGAAGGTAGAGCCACCCGATTCTGATTTTGATGGGAACGTTATGAAAACATATATTTTCCTGCCGCCTGTGAAGAAGCCCACCGGAGGCATCACGGTTCTGCGGCAGATAGCTGATATTTTGCACCAGTCCGGGCGTGAGGCCTTTCTCGTGGTCCGTGACAAGGGAAGCTGGCGCCCCGAGGGGCTGGCCGATTCCGCCCCGGTCCTTGAGTGGGACGACATGCGGCTGACCCCGAGCGATATCTGGCTGGTGCCTGAGGGGTGGATCAACGCCCTGACTCCCGGTCTGGCGACTGGCGCACGGTGCATGAGCTATGTCCAGAACTGGGCGTACCTGTTCTCGTCCCTGCCCGAAGGCGTGACTTGGGACAAGCTGCCCGTGGAATTTCTGGCCGTGTCCGATCCTGTGGCCTTTTATGTGAAGGAAGCCACGGGCAAGGATGCCTTGATACTTCGTCCCGGCATTGACCGGACCATTTTCTTCCCACCTGAAAAGAAAAAATCTGCCACCATGACCGTGGCCTGGATGCCGCGCAAGAACAAGGCCGTGGCCGCACAGATCAAGTCGATTTTCGAGCATCGCAACGGGCCGGACGTCATCCGCTGGCGGGCCATTGAAGGCATGGACGCTTTTGGTGTTGCCGATGCCCTGCGCTCCTCGCATATTTTTCTCATGACCGGCTTTCCCGAAGGGTGTCCGCTGCCGCCGCTCGAAGCCATGGCCTGCGGCTGTCTGCCTGTCGGCTTTTCCGGCTTTGGCGGCTGGGATTACATGCGGCAGGTCCAGTCCCCCCCCCGCTTCACCCCGTGGTGGCCGCTGCGCGATGTCCCGTGGTCAGGCAACGGCCTGTGGTGCGCCGATGGCGACGCGCTCGATGCAGCACTCTGCCTTGAGGAAGCCGTCAAGCTGGTCACGGATGGCGGTGCAGGTCTTGACGCCGCGCTTCAGGCCGGGCAAAACACGGCAGACGCGTATTCCACGGACATGCAGAAAGATTCTGTCCTCGCCATGTGGGACGCATTGTGAGCCGAACCTGATGGCAAAAAAGAAACCACGCCTTGAACCTGAATCTCTCGAACTGCCGCTTGGCGGGGTCGAGTCGCACGCGCACCTTGATCTCGAGGATTTTGACGATGACCGGGAAGAGATCATCAGCCGCGCCAGAGCGTCCGGTGTTTCCGAGATCATGAATGTATTTCTTGGGCCGGATGCCTATGAAAAGAACAACCACCTCTTTGACGACCACCCGCAAATTTCATTTCTGCTCGGTGTGCATCCGAACAAGGCTGACACGCTGACCGACGATGCACTCAACCGGATGCATGGTCATTTCAAGGCCAACCCCCGTCTCAAGGGCGTGGGCGAGATCGGGCTGGATTACTACTGGGAGCGCGTGGATCACGATGTTCAGAAAGAGGCCTTCATTAAACAGCTTGTCCTGGCCCGCGAGCTGGCCCTGCCCGTTGTCATCCATTCCCGTGATGCCAATGGGGAGGCCATAGCCCTGCTCGAGGATCAGGGTTTCAGGGATCATCCCGTACTCTGGCATTGCTTTGGTTCCGATCTGGAATTTGCCCGGTCCGTGCTGGACAACGGCTGGCATATCTCCATCCCCGGCCCGATCACCTACAAGAAAACCGATGATCTTCAGGCCGCGGTTGCCAGGATTCCCCTCGACAAACTGCTTATCGAAACCGACAGTCCCTACCTCTCGCCCGAACCTTGGCGAGGCAAAAGGAATCACCCGGCTCTGATTGCCTTCACCGCCAGACGAATCGCTGAAATCAAAGGACGCTCTATTCAGGATGTCTGGCAGATAACAGGCGATAACGCGAGACGGTTTTTCAATTTGTAAGGGTTCCGAAGACTTTTCCTACAGAGCACCTTCGTGTTTCAGCAGAAACTCTTTCAGTTTTATTCCGTCCTCAGCTGAGAAGCCCGTCATTTTTCCGGTCGAACCGATGACCCGGTGACAGGGGTAGATGAGCGGAAAGGGATTGGTGGCCATGGCCCTGCCGATGGCCCGGGCGGCTTTGGGGTTGCCGATTAGCGCGGCGAGTTCGCCATAGGTGCAGACTTTGCCGGACGGGATCGCGTAGAGTGCGTCGAGGACCGCTGTCTGGAACTCGGTCAGGCAAGTGAAATCAAAGGGGAGTTCGGGCCAGTTCGGAGACTCACCGGCCACGTAGCGGGCAAGGGCTTTTTCGAGCTGGTCGGCTGTTTCGGAGAGGGTGGCGGAGCGCGTGACGGATTTGGCCCAGCGGATGTTCAGCTCGATTATCCGGCTGTCTTTCCAGTGCAGGGAAAGAGCCAGTGGGGCGGCAACGATGTACTCGGTCATGGGATGTCTCCTTTGTAATCTGGTGAAAACCAGTCGGGCGGGCCGGATTCGGCCCCATTTTTTTTGCCCTGCCAGATGTCATTGGCCTTGAAATGGCTGCGGATGGCGTTGTGCATGGCGCGCATGTTGGCTGCCCAGTCCGGGGCGATCAGCTCGTCCTTGAGCGGGTTGCCGTTGAGCCGGTGAACTATGGTGGTCGGGTTGAGATGCATGATTGCCTCGGACAATTGGGTCAGAAATTCGAGCTGGGTCAGCGGAACATACTGGCCGTCTGCATAAAGTCTGGCAAGGGCGGTGCCGTGGCAGACATAGAGGTTGTGGAACTTGACGCCGTGCATGGGGAGCTGGTTGATGAAATCCACCGAGGCGAGCAGTTCGGCCAGGCCTTCGCGCCCGGAAGGTGTGGCCAGTCCGGCGATGATGTGACCCACGACCTTGATGCCGCGCCGGTCAGCGGCCCGTGTGGCCTCGGCAAAAGACTGGGCGTTGTGGCCCCGGTTGATGTGGGTCAGGGTTTCGTCACAGGCGGATTGCAGGCCGAGTTCGAGAACGACCTCGCTCAGGCCCAGTTCATCGCGCTGGGCAGCCAGCAGATCGAGTTTTTCATCGTCCAGACAGTCGGGCCGCGTGCCGAGGCTCAGGCTTGTCAGCCCGGGAAGCCCCTTTAGCCTGCCCATGACCCGGATCAGTTTTTCGATGGGACCGTGGGTATTGGAATAGGACTGGAGATACGCGGTGAACAGATTGAGATTGTTGTTCGTGTTGTGAATGTCAAACCAGAATTGCCATTGTTCGGCGATGTTCAGGCCGCGCTCGCGCAGGCCGGACCCGGACCCGTTTGGGGGGCAGAAAATGCATCCATGACGGGAGATGGAGCCATCGCGATTGGGGCAAGAAAAACCCGCATCAAGAGGGATTTTCTGGACACGTTGGCCGAAGTTCTGGCGTGTATATGCGGACAAGGCATAGGTGCGGTGCATATTTTTTAGAAAAAGTTGAGAAAAAACAGTAAAAAGGTGCTTAACGTATTGCCTGACTTGGTTCCATTTGATACGAATCCATAACTGAAAGTCTACGCTAGCGCACTTCAGGACCGTTGGGAAGCGCGTTTAACGCATAATATTTGACATGTATTTTGAATGGAATGGAGGTTCAATGGGCAGCCTGTTTAACAGAATTATCGGATCTTTCTCCAATGATCTTGCTATTGACCTTGGTACGGCAAATACGTTGGTCTACGTCAAGGGCAAGGGCATCATGCTGTCCGAGCCTTCGGTCGTCGCAGTGAAAAAAGATTCGCGTGGCGGCAAGGCTGTTTTGGCGGTTGGAGCCGAAGCCAAGAAGATGCTTGGCCGCACACCGGGTAACATCGTTGCCATCAGGCCCATGAAGGACGGCGTTATTGCCGACTTCGAGGTCACCGAGGCAATGCTTCGTCACTTTATATCCAAGGTTCACAACAGCCGCAGGCTGGTCCGTCCCCGGATCATGATCTGCGTACCTACCGGTATCACTCAGGTCGAGAAACGCGCGGTCAAGGAGTCGGCACAGTCCGCTGGCGCACGTGAAGTCTACCTGATTGAGGAGCCCATGGCCGCGGCCATCGGGGCCAACCTGCCGATCACTGAACCGACCTCGAACATGATCGTGGATATCGGAGGCGGCACCACTGAAATCGCCGTCATTTCGCTCTCCGGTATTGTCTACGCCCGTTCTGTTCGTATCGGCGGCGACAAGATGGATGAGGCGATCATGCAGCATGTCAAACGCAAGTACAACATGCTGATCGGTGAATCCACAGCAGAGCAGATCAAGATCACCATCGGTTCCGCCTACCCCATGGGGGACGACGAACCCGTCATGGACGTCAAGGGACGTGATCTGGTCACCGGTATCCCTCAGAATCGTCCGATCACCTCCGAGGAGGTCCGCGAGGCCATCAGCGAGCAGGTGGAGGGAGTTGTACAGGGCGTGCGCATCGCGCTGGAGCAGACCCCCCCCGAACTGGCGGCGGACATCGTTGACCGGGGCATTGTCCTGACTGGCGGCGGCGCACTTCTCAAGGGGCTTGACCAGCTTTTGCAGCACGAGACGCAATTGCCCATCACCGTTGTCGACGACCCGCTGACCGCGGTTGTGCTCGGTTCCGGTAAGGCTCTGGACAATATTGATTTATTTAAAGATATCACGACAGAGTAGTTGATTGTCGAGGGTATAAACACCGATTGTTTAAAACGCGTGGGCGCAGCAATGGTGTGTTTTTCAACAAACTGGCGGGTGTAACTGAAACGTGAGAAAGCCTAAGAAGATCGCCATTGTGATCGTGGTCGGACTCTTCGTGTACTTAAGCATGTACTCGTGGAACCTGCGCACCGGGCATTTGGACGCACTTTCCAGCTACACTGGACTCGATATTTCCGGCCTCATCCTTCGTCCTGGCTTCTGGGCGAAGGATAAGGCCGTCGATTTCTGGGATCGCTATATATTCCTCGTCGGCCTCAAGCAGGAGAATGACATATTGCGTGAGCGGGTCGTCGAGTTGAGACAGGCCAACATGCTCATGAGCGAGGGAGTTCGCTCTGCTGAACGACTGGGCCGACTGCTTGATTTCACACCTCCGCCCAAGTGGAAATTTTCCGGCGCACGCGTCATTGCGCACCGCATGGGGCCAGCTGGTTCGCTGGACACCCTGACTGTGGACAAGGGAAGTTCTTCGGGCGTTGAAAACGACATGCCCGTGGTCAGTCTGGATGGTGTTGTGGGACGGGTTCTCCGGACCGGGGCCACAGCCTCATCCATTTTGCTCCTGACTGATTCCAACAGCCGTATCGCCGTCCTTGGCGACCAGAACCGCTCTCCGGGCATGTTGTCCGGTCAGGGGTATGGCGAGCTGCTTGAAGTACGTTACGTCAATCTGAATGCGGTCATTGATCCGGGTGAGTTGCTGCTGTCGTCCGGGCTGTCAGGCATTTATCCCAAGGGGTTGCCACTGGCCCGTGTGGTCAGGGTTCAGCGGTCGGATATTTCCTTGTTTCTCACGGTCCTGGCCGAGCCTCTGGTGGATGTGGCCGGGCTGGAGGAAGTCCTGTTGCTCAAGCGTGATGCAGGACCGTTTTCGGACCGACCTGAAGAGGTCCCTGCTGGCGAGGAGGCCGAAGCCAGTGTCGCCCAATAGTATTCTCGCCATCACGTGGTGGGCCGCTTATACCGTTCTCGGCGTCTGGGCGCAGAGGATTGTTCCGGGTGTGGATATCCTCGCACCCGGCATCATATTGTCCATGCAGGAAGAGACCGGACACCGCACGATCTGGCTGGCGATCATCTGGATATTATTGCTTGAAGGCATGGGCAATCTGCCGTTCGGCTATGGTCTGGCCTGGTACGGCTTGCTGGCGATGTTTTATATTGTTGGTCGCTGGCTGTTCGAGGCTAGGTCCATTTTGTTCATGGTGCTGCTTGGTGTCGGGCTGGGTGTGCTGCATCCCCTTCTGGTCTACAGCCTGTCCTCCCTTGGCAATCTGAACGTTCCCATCCAGCCCCTCATTTTGGAAGGGGCGGTCCAGGCCATTGTTTTCCCCATTGTCTGGCTGACAGCAGACCAACTTTTTCCAAAGAGGCTGAGGCAGGATGTCAAATTTTTATGACAACGCGAATCAGCAGCCGCCACGTGCCGGACTGCTCCTTTTACAGGCTTTGATTCTGGGAGTGTTCTGCCTGTTTGCCGTCCGTCTTTGGTATCTTCAGATTCACCGTGGCGAGGAGTACGCCCTCAAGGCGAAGGAAAACCAGCTTCGTCAGGAGTCTATTTTTTCCCCGCGTGGCCTGATCCGCGACCGCAACGGCGACCTGCTGGCCGTGAACGAGCCTGCCTACGCCCTTGGCCTTGTCCGTGAGGATTGCCCGGACATCGACAAAACCCTGCATCAGGTCGCCATGTGGACCGGCGAGGATTTCGATAAACTCAAAACGCTGTACACCAGAAACCGCAAGCGGGTGAAACAGTTCGAGCCGCTCATTCTCATTCCGGATTTGTCTTTTGCCCAACTCGCTCTCATTGATGCCAACAAACTCAGGTGGCCCGGACTGGAGATTCAGGTCCGTCCGCGTCGCCAGTACCGGTATGGTATGCTTTTGGCCCATGTGCTCGGCTATGTGGCCGAGGCCAGCGAAGAGGAAATGAGGAAGCAGCCGGAACTGGCCCTTGGCGACTATGTGGGCAAGCAGGGTATCGAGTTCATGCTGGAATCCCGCATGCGCGGCGCCAAGGGATTGAGTCAGTTTGAAGTGGACGTCAATGGGCGCAGGTTGCAGGAGCGTATTCTCAAACACCCTCGGGCCGGACATGAGATATCCCTGTCCATTGATCTGGGTTTGCAGAAACTCGCAATGGACTGGCTTTCCGAGGAAGCTGGCGGCGTGGCGGTCATGGATGCCGATACGGGCCAGCTCTGGGCCCTGGCCTCGGCTCCGTCCTATAATTCCAACGATTTTTCTTCCGGCCTGTCGGCTGAGCAATGGGCCGCGCTCAGGGATGACCCGCTGCATCCCATGCAGAATCGTGTCATCCAATCCGTCTATCCGCCCGGATCGGTGTTCAAGCCGGTCATTGCCGCTGCTGGCCTGCACTATGACATGCTTGATCCGAATGAAACCGTGCATTGCTCCGGGCAGATCAGACTTGGTCGTCGGGTTTTCCGCTGTTGGAAAAAGGGCGGCCATGGTGCGGTCAATCTGGAAAAAGCGTTGGTTGAGTCCTGCGATGTCTATTTTTACAAGCTGGGCAAGAAGCTCACCGTGGATCGTATGAGCGAATTTGCCCGGGCTGTTGGTTTCGGCAAGCTGACCGGCATCCGCCTGCCCCACGAAAAAGCGGGCAACATGCCCACTCGTAAATGGAAGCGCAAACGGTTCGGCGAAGGCTGGCAAGGTGGCGACAACCTGAACATGGCTATAGGTCAGGGGTATACGCTGGTAACGCCGCTTCAGGTCGCCAGATTTTTTGCCGGAGTCCAGAACGGAGGCGAACTCCTCAAGCCGCTGCTGGTAAAAGGTGAAAAGACCGTGGTTCAGGGAGAGATTCCCCTGAATGAAGAACAGCTCGGGCTGATCAAACACGCCCTGATTCAAACCGTTGACAATAGCCACGGCACCTGCCGCAGGCTCAGGACCAAGGGCGTCATCGTGGGCGGCAAGACCGGCACGGCTCAGGTGGTGCGCCTGACAGACGAGCTGAAAAAACTCAAGGATGACCAGATTCCCTACAAATTCCGTGATCATGGCTGGATGGCCGCCATTGCCGAAAAGGATGGGCGCAGGTTCGCCATAGCGGTTCTGGTGGAGCACGGACTGCATGGTGGGTCCGGGGCCGGTCCTGTGGTCAAGGCCGTCATCGATTATCTTTTTCTGGGCAAGGTACGCCTGAAGCCGGAGGCCAAAAAGGCCAAAGCCAGAGCGGTTCGCCTCTTGTCCCTGAACGCCACCGGAGGGTCCAATGCCAATTGATCGCAGGCTGTTGTTCTACATCAACTGGCCGCTTTTCGGGCTGGCCGTCATCCTGTTTTTGCTCGGAGTGCTCAATCTCTATTCCGCCAGCGGATACAGGCTGGAGGGAGGCATGAGCGTGGCCCCGTATTACCACAGGCAGCTTTTGTGGGGGCTGATGGGGCTGTTCGGCATGGTCGCTTTCATGTTTTTCGATTACCGCCACCTCAAGACAATGGCCTGGCCGCTGTTTTGGGTCACGGTGATTCTTCTCGTGTCTGTTTTTTTCGCGGGCAAGACCATTTACGGAGCGCGCCGTTGGCTTGATCTAGGCTTCATGAATTTCCAGCCATCCGAGCTTGCCAAGGTCGCCGTACTTATTGTCGGGGCGCGGATTTTGTCCAGGGAACGTGAGCCGCTGGACTTTCTCAGGCTGGGCTACGTACTCGGTGTGGGACTGATTCTGGCCGGATTGATCATCAGGCAGCCTGACCTTGGGTCCGGCCTTTCTATTATAATGATATTGGGCGGCATGATCCTGTTTCGCGGTGTCACGCCGCGTGTGTTCAAGACGGCCCTCGTGACAATTCCAGCACTTCTGCCCTTGTCGTGGTTCTTTTTGCATGGCTACCAGAAGCAACGGATCATGACTTTCATGGACCCCTCCACCGACCCTCTGGGGGCCGGATATCACATCATCCAGTCCGAGATTGCCATCGGCTCCGGCGGATTCTGGGGCAAGGGGTTTTTGCAAGGCACCCAGTCCCAGCTTCGGTTCTTGCCCGAGCGGCACACCGACTTTGCCGTGGCTGTTTTCGGAGAGGAATGGGGGTTTGTGGGAACTATGTTACTTTTGTCACTATTTTGCGTTTTCCTGTATCAAATGGTGATTATAGCCCGCGATGCACGTGGTCTTTTCGGCAGCTATCTGGCTACCGGCGTGTTCTTCTATTTTTTCTGGCAAATCCTGATAAATACGGGTATGGTCCTCGGGTTAATGCCAGTGGTGGGCAT
Source organism: Pseudodesulfovibrio sp. (assembly GCA_022712815.1). Lineage (GTDB taxonomy): Bacteria > Desulfobacterota > Desulfovibrionia > Desulfovibrionales > Desulfovibrionaceae > Pseudodesulfovibrio. The sequence goes on from JAFLJW010000214.1 coordinate 18,614, forward strand.
ACCTTTGCCGTTCATAAGCTATGGCGGAAGTGCCACCCTGGTAAATTTTTGCCTCGTCGGGCTTGTGCTAAATGTGTCAATGCGTCGGTTCTTGTTCAAGCAAGCCTGATGCATTGCCGCACGCCAGCCCTGTTTTCATAACCTGTTTGTAGGAGCACGTTTTCATGGCGAGAGACGAAATCAATGCGTTTTTGGGGGCTGGGACCAATTATCAAGGAAAGCTGCACTTTCAGGGTGCGGTCCGTATAGACGGTAATTTCCAAGGTGAGGTCGTGTCCGATGGAACGCTGGTAGTCGGCCAGGAGGCCGTGGTGGAAGGGCAGATCAAGGTTGGTCAGCTCGTTCTTTCCGGCAACATCCAGGGCGAGGTCGAGGCAAAGAACAAAGTTGTCTTGCATAAGACGGCTCATTTACAAGGGAACATCAGAACACCTGTTCTGGTGGTTGAAGAAGGTGCGGTGCTTGAAGGGCAGCTCGTCATGGGCAGCCTTGATGCCGTAAGCCAGGAAACGTCAGAAGAAGACTCCAGCTAACAGATTGTTGAAAAACGCACGATTGATGCGTTGCTTCAAAAGGTTCAAACCCTAACGCACGGGAAGTGCGCGTCGGTGTTGAACTTTTTTAGCACCATTCACTCGCACGTTTTTACACAGTCTGAATGTGAGAATCTATTGATAGCCTGTTAACTTTCGCAGGATGCTGCGACGCTGTTTTTGAGCGTGTGGGAGGGCAAAAAGCCTTTGACACACGCCGTTAAATTGCGTAATTGGCAGTGACTTTGCGCCAAAATTCACAACCTATCTGGGGGCAACGGTATGGTAATACCTGACAAAACAATTTTTATCCAAGCAGCGAACTTCCTCATCACGATCTTCGTGTTGAATGTGCTGCTGATCAAACCTATCCGCGAGATCATTAGTAAACGCAAGGGTTTGATGGCTGATCAGCTGGAGAAAATCGAGGGTTTCAACAGCAACGCAGAGAGCAAGGTTTCCGATTACGAGAACCAGCTTTCCGTCGCTCGCAAAGAAGCCAACGACATCCGAACTGCGAAGAAAGACGAAGGCACTGTTGAAGAACAGCTGCTGATGTCTGTAGCAGGTGCGGATGCTTCCAGCACAATCCAGGCTGCTCGTGCTGAGATCAAAGCCGAGGTTAAGGATGCTATGGGTCAGCTGACCAAGGACGTCGACAAATTCGCCGAAGCCGCCACGGGTAAGATCCTGGGCCAGGCCTAGACGAGGTAAGGAGGGTTTCATTTTGAAACGGGTGTATGTGTTTTTTGCGGTTATTTTAACCGCTCTGGCGATCTCAACGGTCGCCTTTGCCAGCGCGGACGGCAGTGTCTTCACGTCTGATAACGTGAAGGATTACGGCCTCCGTATCCTCAACTTCGCGATCTTCATTACCCTGCTTTATAAGCTCGGTGGTTCCAAGATCAAAGATTTCTTCGGTGGTCGTCGTGACGGAATCAAGCAAGAGCTTGATGACTTGCAGACCCGCCAGGCCGAGGCCGAGAAGAAGCTGAAAGAAGTTGAAGCCAGCATCGCCAACATGGCGCAGGAAAAGCAGGCAATTCTCGAAGAAGCCAAACAGCAGGGTGAGGCTATTAAAGCGGCCATCGTTGCTAAGGGTCTTAAAGACTCTGAGGCTCTGAAAGAACAGGCTAAGCGTACTGCTTCCAACGAGGCACAGGCTGCCATCAATACCATCCGCGCCGAAATGGCCGACATGGTTGTTGCTGCTGCCGAGAAGATCGTTGCCGAGAAGCTGAGCGCTGACGACCACGACAAGCTCGTGGATGACTATTTAACGAAGGTGGTGCTCAATTGACCGGTAACGTAGTCTCCCGCCGCTACGCCAAAGCATTATTTGCTATTGGCGCCGGCAAGGGCGAGGCAGACCAAAAAACGTACGGCGAGCAGTTGATTGCTCTGAGTGAGTTGCTTTCGGGCGCTCCCGAGGCCATGGGTTTCTTCAAGAACCCCTCTTTCTCCGCTGAGGAGAAGAAGGCCGTTATCAATCAGCTCGTTGGCAAGCTTTCGGTAGACCCGATGGTAAAGAACTTCTGCGACCTGCTGGCCGACAAAGGCCGCGTTGAGATGCTTCCTGCCATCGCTTCCGACTATAAGGCAATGATGGACGTCGTGAGCGGCGTTCTGTCTGGTGAACTCACCACGGTGAGTGAGCTTAATGAGGAAAGAAAGTCTGCAATCCAGGCCCAACTCGAGAAACAGGCCGGCAAAAAGCTGGAACTGGACTTCGCTACTGACAAGGAAATCCTTGGCGGTATCGTTCTCAAGATCGGGGACAAGGTGATGGACGCAAGCCTCAAGGCTCAGCTGCAGATTTTGAAGGAAAATATTAAAAGGGGTGAGTAGGGCAATGCAGATCAAAGCAGAAGAAATCAG
>JAFLJW010000336.1 GCA_022712815.1 Pseudodesulfovibrio sp.
CGCTATTCTCATGAACGTGTCCTTTTCCTTGCTGGTTCGCCATAGCATTTACCCCGCAGGGTAATTTCATGCAAGCTCTGAAGCCGCAGAAACAAAACCGGCAGATGCAAATCTGTAATCTGAAACTGAACACGTGGTGCGTTATGGTGTTCCCGGAGCATCCGGGCCTCCGGTCAAGCGTGAATCCAGTTCTTACGAATTTTCCCTCGCCTCCACAGCGGTCACTTTGGAGGAAAAACAGCCCATCCGATTAAAGCTTACTTTTCTTGAAGAGAAAGAGGGAAGAAATATGGAAGGCTTTGACCAGAAAGGCTCCCTCGATCTCAACTGCACTTGCCTTTTCTTTCAACCTCCCTTCCGTGAGTTGCAACAGCGATTAAGGGTATTTTGGGTTAGAAGCCGACCAAGAGGAAAAAGCGACTTTTGTGGGCGGAACCCGAAAGAACATCATTAACAATCCTCTCCCATACAGAAAAGGAGAGCCTATACTTTTCATGGCTGGGAGCGATTCCTCTTGGATCGGATTCTTGACCAAAGCACCCTGCGGCCAAGTTTGGTAAGGGGCTTTTTTTCGTCCCTTTTTTTGCCCCAACAAAAAAACGGACCCCGCCCGGGGAGGGCTGCCGTCAGGCATCTTAATTATTTGACTTTTCCATTATTTTCTTCTCTTTTTACCTTCCTCTTAAATGAAGATAGAAAGGCAATCCTATGCTACATTTTTTTGAAGAAGTACGCTCATCCCGGATGGACTCAAAAACAGGTATGATGAAAAAACGAATTGACCTCAAAACTTGAAAACCGCACCATGAAAAAGTCAATCCATGTTTAGACTTTGAGATACCCTTGACCACGGAGCGTTCATGAATCGCCTGATCCTCTTTTTTTCAATTGCCATCGCACTGCTGCTGGCAGCCACCACAGCCCAGGCCATCTCCTTTGATCAGGCCATCAGAAAAATTGACCAGCAAGGCAAATATTTATTCTACCTGCATGAAGCCAACCTTGAAACAGAAGATGGAAGCGGCTCAAGCAACCGGTACGGGTTATATCTCTACGACCGGATTGTCGAACATTTCGAGGACAGGGGCCTCATCGTCATCGAGGAAAGGCCCGGCCCGGTCAATCCCAATGCCTACGCCTCAAAGATAGTCTTGCAGGTACGCAAGCTCATGGCCGCCGGGGTTCCGGCAGGCAACATCTGCGTGGCCGGGTTTTCCAAGGGCGGATTTATCACCTTGCTGGTCGCCTCCAGCCTGAATGATCCGGGTGTGGCCTATGTGGTCATGGCCGGATGCGGCAAAGGAAAAAACGGTCGGCCATTCGAGCAATTTCTCAAGAAAAAACGTGGCATGCGCCTCAAGGGCAGGCTCTTTTCGATCTATTCGGGCAGCGACCTGGAGGCCGGGTCGTGCCGGGATGCATCTGAGCAAGCCTCGGTAAATGGCTTCAGGTTCAAGGAAATTCGCCTGAAAAACAACAAGGGCCACGGTATCTTCTACCAACCCCGCCCGGAATGGGTGGATCTGGTCGCCATCTGGGCCAAGGGTGGCAGATAATGCTCGCACTGGATGTTCCCTTTGTCCCTGACGGGGAGTATCCCGATTTTCTGGCCGACCACGCACACCCGGTTACCTCGGTCCACTTCAGCCTACACGATCCGAACCTGTCCGATGCCCGTCAGCTCATGGACCGGCATGACTTGAATACGATCCTCTCCGGCCTTGGAAAACTCGGTGTAGCTGCCCGGTTCGTGCTCATGAACGCCCGCCTTCACGCACCGGAAAAATACTTCAATGGATCGGGCCTCGACACGACCGCGCACCGGCTGGAAACGCTGCTTGATTCGGCAGACCTGAACGGTATCGTCTTTGCCGATCCCTATTTTCTACAGGCGTTCTCCGATGCCCACCCCGGTATCGCTGCCAGGCTGGAGGCCGTGCCGAGCGTCAACGCGCTTCTCGATTCAGCGGGCAAGGCGTTTGCCATGCTCGACATGATTGACGGCACAGCCTTCAAACCGCCGACCCGGCTGGTGCTGGACCGCTCCCTGAACCGCGACATCAGGAGGCTTGAAGAGACCTCCGCCCGGTTGCGAAAAGCCTGCCCGGACACAAAACTTTATCTCCTCGCCAATGAGGGGTGCCTGTTCCAATGTCCGTACAAGCCCGCCCATGACGCGCATGTGGCCCTTGTCAACGAGGGGTTGTGTGGTGAACGAACCTTTGCCATGAACCGTGACTTAGGGTGTGTTCGCCGACTGCTGACCGACCCCGGTTCCATGCTCGCGTCGCCGTTCATTCGCCCGGAAGACGTGGAGCGATATGAGCCGTATGTGGACGGAATAAAGCTGTGTGGCCGCAACAAGGGGACCCGGTTCCTGAAGCGAGTTGTCAGAGCCTATCAGGACAGGGAATACCGGGGCAACCTGCTTGATCTCATGGACACCATGGGTGATCTGTCCGATCAGATGGATATCCCCAACTCGAAACTGCCGAACGACTTTGCCGAGCGCGTGACGACCTGCGCCAAGGAGTGTCGAATATGCGGCTGGTGCGCGGCTGTGATGAAAACGATCTCGCTGAGGACCGACCCCGGACTTGCTCATCAGTAGAGGCGGCATATGGTTTTCTTTTCCCATGGTTTGAAGTAGTGACGGGTTAATCAATTTTTCAAAGGAGATGAAGCATGAAAAAATCCCTCGGAGCCAAGACTCTGGCCCAGCCCACTCCGGTCTGGGCGGTTGGTGCATATGACGAAGACGACAAACCCAATGCCATGATCGCTGCCTGGGGCGGCATTTGCAGCTCTGAACCTCCCTGTCTGGTCGTATCCCTGCGTCCGTCCCGGCACACCTATGCGGGCATCATGAAGCACAAAGCCTTCACCGTGAACGTCTGTCCCAAATCCCTGGCCGCAGAGTCCGACTACCTCGGCATAGTCTCCGGCAAAAAAGAGGACAAGTTCAAGGTCACAGGGCTGACCCCGAAACGCAGTGATATCGTGGATGCCCCATACATCGACGATTTTCCGCTTATCATCGAATGCGAGCTTCTTCATACCTATAAGGTTGGCGTTCACACCATGCTGATTGGCGAAATCAAGGATGTGAAATGCGACGAGGACAAGCTCGTCGATGGCAAGAACCCGGATGTGGAAAAAATCCTCCCCCTCATTTTCACCCCCGGCATCCGTGCCTATCACACCATCGGCGAACACGTCGGACAGGCGTTCAGCATGGGCAAGAAATTCATGAAGGATTAACCGCACCATGCATGACCCGATCAAACGAACTACCACCCTCTTCTGTGTGAAAAGAGTTGCCATGCTTCCCCGTTTTCTTCTTGCAGTTTTGCTGCTCTTCGTGGCCGCATGTTCTGTCAAGGCTCCCCAGGGACCGGTGGCCGATCTGGTCAACCTGACGCAGGATGCCGGGATTTACCACGGACTTGATCCTGCCGCGCCCGTCCTCGCTCCCAAGGCGCAGAAAATAGCTTTCGGTCATTTTATGGCAGAACACTTCGGACCGTGGACCAGGACCGAACCGAAGCACACCGCAGAGGAAGTCTTCTGGGGACTCGCGCTCTATCCGAAGAAAAGATTGTTCGGTGAAAACACCTTGCTTCGGGACCCGGCATGGCTCAAGCGCATGGCTGAAAGTTCGCGGGTGAACGATTATCCGTCCATCAACCGCCGGGCCATTGCCGTGACCAATACGAGCATGCGTGTCCTGCCGACCGGTCAGCCCGCTTTTTACGATTTCGCCAGAGCGGGTGAAGGGTTCCCCTTTGATTACATGCAGAATTCGCTGGTTCTGGCCGGAACCCCCCTTTACGCCTCGCATGTCAGCGCGGACCGGGCCTGGATTATGGTCGAGTCCCGCTTTGCCTACGGCTGGGTGCCGGTGGAGGATATTGGCTGGGTGGATGATAATTTCATTTCAAAATTCAGAACCGGGCAATACGCTGCCATCACCCGCGACGATGTTTCCATCACCGATATTGATGGCGACTACCGCTTCACCGGGCATGTGGGGACCATCCTGCCGGTCATGAAAGAAGGAAACGGAGCCAACGGATTTGCCCTTATCATCCCGGTCCGCACGGCAAAAGGGGAGGCCGTACCGCAGACGGCCTTTCTGCCAAAAACAGTCGCTCAAGCGGCACCGATTCCAGCCACTCCAGACAATTTCGCCAAACTGGCCAACGCCATGCTTGGCCGTGCCTACGGATGGGGCGGACTCTATGAAGGGCGCGACTGCTCGGCAGCCACCATGGACCTGATGGCCGCTTTCGGCATCTATCTGCCTCGCAACTCCAGCCAGCAGATCAAGGTCGGTGTCAATGCATCTCTCAAGGAAATGAGCGTTGAGGAGAAAAAACAGTTCATCATCAGGAACGCAACGCCGTTTTTGACCCTCGTGCGCAAGCCCGGCCACATCATGCTCTACGTTGGGACCAAAGACGGCCAGCCCCTTGTCTTCCATGCAATATGGGGACTCAAGACCATGGTCGGCGATGGCTATGGGCGCAAGGTCATCGGCAGGGCCGTGATAACTTCGCTTGAACCGGGACTGGAAATGGACGATCTGGCTCGCCCCGAAGGCGTGCTGTTGGAAATGGTATATGCCATCAGCACCCTGCCCTGACTCGATTCTGCGCGACCGGGACCTTTCAAGGGAAACCTATATTTTCACAGATTGATTGGAACACCTGTTTTTGACATTTCCCCGCCCCTTGCGGAAAGCCCGGCAAGTTCGGCTGTGCAATCTAGCCATGGCGTTATGAAACGCCCCTGTCCTGATCCATCATTTGAACATGTAATTGCTGATATGCCTGTCCCGCTGCTCACGAATCCAGCGGCGCAAATCATCGGGCAGGGCACGCCATGTTCCCTTGGCCCCACGCTTCCACGCAGGTAAACCATATTCTGTGACCAACTCATTGATATTTTTAGGATTTTCACCCACCGCACTACATATTTCACGCGCACCTTTCAAACAGATTTCATCAACGTGCCCACCTTCCATGTCACTCACACTTCTCCTCAATATAAAATTGAAAACTCTCAACCTCTGAACACCGCTCCAGGAAATCCCTGAAGGTCAACCTCGACTGCAAAACACCCCGGTTTTGACCAAGCAACCCGAAATATCTGCCAAGCAACACGCACCCTTGAGTGTCGTCTGCCACATTGCCTGCGTGGAAGAGAATATGCGAACGCCCAGGCACATCGGA
>JAFLJW010000030.1 GCA_022712815.1 Pseudodesulfovibrio sp.
TTGGAATTCCGACGAAAATTCAGGAAGCCAACCCTGTCAGGCACCATCTCATTTCAAGCGATGTCATGGACCTCATCCCAAGTACAGAACCGGACATGCACAAAAACAGTGCCGGGCATGTTCTCATCATCGGAGGTTCGCCGGGCCTGACCGGTGCGCCGCACCTTGCCGCGCTCGGTGCTCTTCGTAGCGGAGCGGGTCTGGTCACCATCGCCTGCCCCGGTGGACTTGCGAATTCGGTCAAGGCCGGTTCGCCGGACATAATGACACTTCCTCTGGGCACAGGCGATCAATGGACACCTGAACTGGCGAATATCATTCTGTCAGAGGTGAAACGCTTTGATACGATAGTCGTCGGCCCCGGATTGGGAAGAGCAATAAAAACAATTGATTTCCTAAATGATTTTATTGCAAAGTGTCCGGCACGCATGGTTTTGGATGCGGATGCCTTGTTCGGACTGGCCCAGTTCCCGAATCTTATTCAGGGACTCTCAAGCCAGACCGTCTTGACACCGCATCCAGGGGAAATGGCAACGCTTTTACAGACAGATTCGGCCACAATTCAAGCAGGCAGGCTCTCTGCCGTGGAAATGTTCGTTGAAAATTGTGCTGCCACACTGGTCCTGAAAGGGGCCGGAACATTGGTAGCCGACACTATAATGACCTGTATCAGTCCGTTCTCGGAACCCAACCTCGCTATCGGCGGGTCCGGTGATGTACTCTCAGGCATCATCGCTTCCCTGATGGCCCGTGGACTTCCCGCCATGCACGCCTCCTGCCTCGGAGTCTACTGGCACGGACTGACCGGACGCATGCTCAGGGAAGAATATCCGGCCCGCGGCAACCTCGCTTCCGATATTGCAAACACATTGCCTAAAACCATAAATAAATTTGCCAAGGAGTTCACATCATGCTGAAAGCAAAAGACATTATGACAACCAAGTGCATCACCCTGACTCCTGAAACCGATATTGCAACAGCCGTGAAAACCTTGCTCGACAACAAGATCAACGGTGCGCCTGTGGTGGAAGACGGAAAAGTAGTCGGCGTACTCTGTCAGACCGACCTGATAGTCCAGCAGAAAAAAGTCACCCTGCCTTCATTCTTCACCCTGCTCGACGGCGTGTTCCCGATTTCTTCCCACGAAGATCTGAAACGAGAGATGACCAAAATATCCGCCCTGAAAGTCGGTGATGCCATGACCCCGGCCCCGACATTCATCACATCTGAAACAAGCATGGAAGACATTGCCACCATGATGGTTAATGGAAAATTGTACACACTGCCTGTCATTGATGATGACAAGCTTGTAGGTGTCGTTGGCAAGGAAGATGTGCTCAAGACCCTTGTACAAGGGTAACAGCCGGACCATTGATGCCCGTAGCACTTTTTCTGAATGACCCAGAGGCCACCATTGAATTGGGGCAGATACTGGCCAAAACACTGGCAAAAACACCACATCCTCCGGCCTTGCTTTTGCAAGGCGATCTGGGATCGGGCAAAACCACTTTGGTCAGAGGTCTGGTTGAATCCCTGCCGGGATCGGATATGGCGGAAGTATCAAGCCCCAGCTTCAATATTTTCAATCTCTATCCCACGGTGCCAGTGGTGGCTCACTTCGATCTGTACCGATTGGAGGGCATGCCTCCTGACGATGCATTATTCGAGTACATGGACGAACCCAAAACTCTGACTGTGGTGGAATGGATACAATTTCTGGATAAAAAACATTGGCCTGAAGAGGCTATTTTTCTGGAATGGACCCCGTCCGATACTGGACGAAGCCTCATGATGCATGCAATGGGAAAGACAACTCAGGGGATAATTGAGACCCTGATGCGGCAATTGGATCAATTCATATTAAAAGCAGCAGAACTCAAATGAACATAGTCGTACAGAAATTCGGTGGAACCTCGGTTCGCAACCTCGAATGTCAACAGCAGGTAATGAAGAAGGTCCTTCGCCTCTGTCGGGAAGGAAATAAAGTCATCGTGGTCCTCTCGGCCATGTCCGGCGAGACCAATCGACTTCTGAACCTGGCAAGCAAGTGGTCAGAGAATCCCGACCGTGCAGAACTTGACTCAATGGTCTCCACCGGAGAACAAATTTCCTGCGCCCTTTTTACGATGCTCCTCAAACAGCAAGGTGTAAAAGCCCGCTCAATCCTTGGCTTTCAGGCTCCGATCATTACTGACGATGCCCACGGAAAGGCCCGTATCATCAGTATCGATGATAAAAAGCTCAAGGAACTGTTGAAGGAATACGACATTCTGGTTGTGGCAGGTTTTCAGGGATGTTCTGAAAATGGTCGCATCACCACGCTGGGTCGCGGAGGTTCAGATACCTCCGCAGTCGCTCTGGCTGCCGCTGTCAATGCTGATATTTGCGAAATTTATACCGATGTTTCTGGCGTGTTCACCACGGACCCGAACATCTGTGCAGACGCACGAAAAATAGAGCGTGTCGCCTATGACGAAATGCTTGAAATGGCCAGCATGGGCGCAAAAGTACTCCAGCCCCGTTCCGTCGAATTTGCCAAAAAATTTAATGTAACCGTTCACGTCCGCTCCACTTTTTCCGATGAGCCGGGCACCATAGTCACGCAGGAGGATGAAACCATGGAATCCGTTCTCGTTTCCGGCATTGCTTACGACAAGGATCAGGCCCAGATCACGCTGGTACATGTAGAGGACAAGCCAGGCGTTTCCGCCCAGATTTTCTCTCCCTTTGCAGACAAGAAAATTCTGGTGGACATGATTATCCAGAATCCGAGCAAAGACGGCAAAACAGACATGACGTTCACCATTCCCCGCGATGATATGGAACTGGCCATCAAAACACTTGAGTCCCTGCAATATGAAATCGGTTTTAAGGAGCTTAACAGCAACCTCAATGTCTCCAAAATCTCGATTATCGGCGTCGGCATGCGTAATCACTCAGGAGTGGCCGCACGGGCATTCCAGGCGCTTGCCGATGAGAACATCAATATCCTGATGATCAGTACGTCCGAGATCAAGGTTACCTGCCTGATTGACGACAAGTACACCGAACTGGCTGTACGCACACTCCACAAAGCCTTCCATCTGGAAGAAGGCGAACCAATTGAGAAATCATGAGAAAAGTAACGATATACGACACGACTTTACGGGACGGAGCTCAGGCCGAAGAACTGAATCTGACTACTCAGGATAAAATCCGCATAGCGCACAAGCTGGACGATCTGGGTATTCACTACATCGAGGGCGGCTGGCCCGGATCAAATCCCACTGATCAAAAATTCTTTGATGAAATCAAGGGCCACTCTTTCGACAATGCCAAACTGACGGCGTTCGGTAGTACCCACTTTGCCAAGACCACAGCGGAAAAGGATCAAAATCTGGCCGCCCTTCTCGCGGCGGAAACTTCGGTCATTACCATTTTCGGCAAGAGCTGGGACCTGCACGCCACCACAGCCCTAGGCATTTCCCTTGAGCGCAATCTTGAACTGATAGCCAACAGTGTCAGCTACCTGAATGAACGTGTTGACGAGGTCATCTTCGATGCCGAGCATTTCTTCGACGGATTCAGGAACAACCCGGACTACGCCATCAAAGCTCTCAGGACAGCCCTTGAAGCCGGCGCATCCCGGCTGATTCTATGTGATACCAACGGCGGCACTCTGACCACTGAAATTGGCGAGACAATCAAGGCCGTGCAAAAGGCTTTGCCGGATGCCGAACTGGGCATGCACGCCCACAATGACTCCGAAGTGGCCGTGGCCAACTCTCTTGAGGCCATCCGCCTGGGGGCGACACAGGTTCAAGGCACCATCAACGGATACGGGGAACGTTGCGGCAACGCCAACCTCTGCTCGGTCATTCCGAATCTTGAGCTAAAGATGGGAATCGAAACAATCGGTCGAGAAAACTTGGTACGCTTACTGCCGACATCACATTTTGTCAGTGAAATTGCTAACCTGCGTCCGTTCATGCGGCAGCCATTCGTTGGCACCTCAGCCTTTGCACACAAGGGCGGTATTCATGTCAGTGCCATATTGAAAGATTCGAGAACTTACGAACATATCGAACCGCAACTGGTCGGCAATGAACAGCGCGTCCTGCTGTCGGACCAAGCTGGCAAGAGCAATATCCTCTTCAAGGCCAGGGAGCTTGGGTACGAGCTGGGCAAAAACGATCCAACGGTTGACACCCTGCTCAAGGAACTGAAACTGAAGGAAAGCATGGGTTACGAGTACTCCGTGGCCGATGCTTCCTTTGAACTGATGCTCCTGAAGGCACTGGGCAAACCGCTTAACTACTTCACTTTCAATAACTTCTTTGTTGTGGATTCAAAGCGAGAGGAAGACCCCGAGCCTTTCACCGAGGCCACGGTCATTGTCAACGTCAAAGGACAGGTCGAGCACACTGCCGCCACTGGCATGGGTCCGGTCAACGCCCTTGACCGCGCACTGAGAAAGGGGCTTGAACGCTTCTATCCCGATCTGGGAGAAGTCCGCCTGCTCGATTTCAAGGTCCGCGTCCTGTCCGGCGCAGTTCGCGACACAGGAGGAACCGCCTCGTTCGTCCGCGTTCTCATCGAATCCGGCGACAGATACGAACACTGGACCACCATGGGTGTCTCCCACAACATCATTGAAGCCAGTTGGCAAGCCGTGGTCGATGCCATCACCTACAAGTTGTTCAAGGACGATGTCCGTCGATCCAAAAAATCAAAATAAATATCTCACACAAATAAAAAGAGAAAGGGTTGCAGCTTGTTAGCTGCAACCCTTTTTTAGTTCTCTGTAACTATTTAATACTTATACCTTTAACAAGAGGACTTTCCCTTTTCACTGGTTCACTCGCAAGACTCAAGGCTTGAGAGTGGTCAACATCAAGAGACGGAGGCAGGAGCAAAGAAACTGTCGTGCCTTGCCCTGGCTTGCTTATCAGTTCAACCTTTCCGCCATGCTCTTCAATTATCTTCTTTATCATCGCCAATCCAAGCCCGCTTCCATCTTCCTTGGTCGAATAGAACGGATTAAAAACTTGTTCCTGTTCTCGTTCATTCATGCCGATACCTGTATCTGTCACCTGCAAGACAACATAATCGCCGTCCAAACAAAGATTCAGCGTAATGTTGCCTCCTTGAGGCATGGCTTCTATTGAATTCTTGATGAGATTGATTACACATTGCTTCAAAGCATCTTCATTCCCCAAAACATTTGGAAGCGGCGAAGAAGAACGGACTTCAAGGGTATAACCATGTTTGGCGTACCCGATGGCCATCAACTCAGTAGCACTCTGGCTAACAGCCAAAAGGTCGACATCGCTTTCCGATATTTTGGAAGGACAGGAAAAATTGAGCATACTCGTAAGCATCCGGTCCAGACGCTTTGTCTCTTCAACAATAATTTGCGCCTTTTCCCTGTCTTTCTCGCCAAGATTTGCCGATTTGAAAAGAGAGTTGGCGAATCCCCCTATGGCGAAAAGTGGGTTTCGTATTTCATGGGCGAGGTACGTGGACATCTCGCCAATGACAGCAAGTTTGTCCCGCTGATGCTGATGCTTTTCACGATGAGTCCGCTTTGTGATATCCCTGTGCATGACCATGATGTGAGACATGTTGCTTCGGATATCATAAATAGGATAGGCGTAGAGACGATAATATTGAAGCAGCCCGTCCCGATTGACTCGCGTAACAAGAGCTTCCTCCTTCTGACCACTCTTAAGAGTTTTGTGAAAAGGGCAAATGGAATCAAAGTGATCACAAAAACAGGAGCCATCCCTAAGACGAGCAACATTCCAGCAAGACTTGCCAATCAGTTCCTCTCTGGACGTCCCTGCCCGCTCCCACACATTCCGATTCAAATCGACAATATTCCCATATTTATCCATCAAAATCATATCTTCCTGAATCTCATCCATTATGGACTTCATCAATGTTCGCTGATGTGCGAGATTGTCCTTATAATTCCCCTTCACGAGAGTCATGTCGTGAAGGCCGCAAAAGAAAACGATTTCACGATGGTCCATGATCGATACGGACTCGGGAATCTGCTTCCTGAGTCGTGCCAATGTACCCGCACTCCCAGTCATCTCGACTATGAGGTTGATGTCCGGGTGGGAGATGAGCATCTCTGAAAATGATTCATAAATGGGGACATCTATTCCGCCAGACAGTCCCCTCTCCTCCTTGATGACATCACTCATTGCGACAAGATGCATATCAGGAACAAACTCCCGAAAGACCTCATTGGAAATGATATCAAGCAAAACTGTGAGGCTTGGGCCACACCCGACAATTCCGACAATAAAAGCCCCTATTGCGCCATTCCAATAACACAGTCCCGGATCTTGGTATGTAATTTTGGTCATGGTTAGTTTCCTGATCTGTTATTGTTTTCCTAATAGAAAAACTACTGGTTAATCCCTCTACCCAATGAAAACATGCTGCCGCCGCCCCTTCATGAAACCTCTATCTTTTTAGGGTTAAACAACTTGAAATCCTGAAAAAATTTAGTCTTTCTCCTTTCAACTTCGACCTGATCCGTCATAATCATGTCCAGTTGTCTGGTATGAGTCATGAGATATCCCAAGATATTGAGGCGGTATTCCATGCCAGCTTGATCCAGACCCTCCAATCTCGCAGACATGTTATCTTCACGGACTCTGATCTTGAAATCAAATTCACTCAAGATGTCGCCAACAAACCGTGCCCGCAAGATACGACGCTTCAAATTGGCTGCACCACCTTTGAACTGAAAACTCGCATAATTCTCGGTAATACGATCACTGACCAGTGCTTCAACCCCACAGAAATGGAACCCAAAACGAGATTGAAGACTGCAATAATTTTTTGAAACCATGAAATAATTTTTCTGAGTGAACCGCGATGGCCCTGCCGGATTCAAATCCGGGTTGATTGTCGCCTCAAACATCACGGACATCAATCCCCGGGGGTGAACGGGCGGCGGCCCCTCCCAAGGCACCGCATCCATCCCCTTAAACACAGCTCTCATGGGAATCGAATTCACATGCTCCAAAAGTACGCAATGATCAGCCCGATCTTCACCCTTGGGGTCTATGCCATCATCCAGATTGAGCACCCAAAACTGTTTGGGGACATTGCATATAAGCTGACGGGAAGCGGCCTGCGCAAACGCATCATTTGTGCCGAATTCAAACATTTCACGAACGGCCATCTCGTGACAAAAGCGCATGATATCATGCAAAGTCCTGCACTGTTCCGGCTTGAAATTCAAAGAATCAGAATCGGTCAAATTGAGGCGTACTATATGTCTTGCCGCATCTCTGAGTGTTGCCTGGACAGGACTGCCTCGCATAATCCGCTTTCTGGGCTTCTTGTTGAATAACGCTTCCACCAGTCCATCGTAAACCGTCCGGCCATCTGCATCCACTGTGATTGTTTGGCCATTAGTTAAATGGCTTTGTGCGCCCTTGACCCCAAACAGAGCCGGAACGCCAAACTCTCTGGCCACATTTGCCAGATGACCGGCAACTCCTCCCTGTTCAGAGATGACAGCACTGCATCTGCCAAGCAGGGGTGCCATACTCGATAGAGCCTGTTTGATGACAAGGACTGCTCCATCTGGAAAAAGCAGAATATCCGCATCCTTACGAACAATAAAAACCGACCCGCAACCAACACCGGGACTCGCATTCCTGCCTCCAGAAAGATATGGTGCAGGCAAGGATGAATTTTTTGATGCCAAAACCATATCCTGTTCAACTTGCAACAAAGGACGGCATTGCAACAAATGAAACTGACCATCTTCCGTCATTGCCCACTCCACATCCTGTGGAAGACCAAAATACTCTTCGATGCGCAGGACTTCCATTGCAATGCAGAGAACCTGCCCGTCAGTAAGGGACGGTGCATTCCGGTCACTTTCAATCAGGGGCATACGGCAGATTCCTTCCCCAACACCACAAATATATTTTTCGGTTTTTTCGGCAATCTGGCGACTGATTATATGAAGATCAGGGACACGACTGACCAGAAATTCGTCAGTTTCCGCAGATCCATCGACAACGGCTTTGGGCAATCCCCATACAGAATGGATTGAGATGTTCTCATCACGAATATTCACAGGACTGCGCGAATAGGCCACACCACTGGCGTGAGCATCCACCATGACCATGCATCCCACACAGACAGCCACGTTCTCATCCTTGATCCCACGGTTGATACGATAAGCCATGGCCTGCTGAGAATATTTGGAAGCCATGACCTCCTTGCATGCCGAAAGCAGGAACTCTCGCCCCACATTAAGCACAGAACGATACTGACCGGCAAAAGCAGTTCCTTCAATATCCTCACCCAAGGCACTTGAGCGAACTGCCAATTTCACTTGCATTCCGAAAGTCACGCACAGGGAATCGTATGCCTGTAGTATGGCCTCGGCCAGGTCATCAGGAAAACTGGATTCAATGATCAATTGCATAACCTTGGATGAGGTTTGGAACATGGCCTCACGGCTATCAAGATCAGCACCTTGAATCTGACGATCTATTTCCTCGATTAGTCCACTTTTTTTCATGAAACGATGAAAAGACTCTGTAGTAATGACAAAACCTGACGAAATGGGTAAATTAAGTTTATTCCCGACTTCACCGAGCATCGCCATCTTGGGACCACAAAGGTCGGCCTGATCTCGCCCGACATCATGGATGTCTACGATCAATTCTCTTGTCTGCACGTACGATTTTGGCTCGATGTGTGCCTGTATATTATTTTGAATATCATCAAATACAACAAACAATTCAGAATATGACTCTGGATTCAATTCATTAAGATGCTTGATCATTTGATAAATGGAAGTGGAAATTCTGGTACACAAGGCCTGGATGTAGTGCATTCCATAGGGCTTAAAACCCCGCAAGGCCTCTTCAAGCTCCGCCACTAATTCGTGGGCTCTGGTATTGGCCTGAATGAGCAACCTGAACTGATTATAGCGGGATGCGAACGACCGGCGTATTTCAGCCAGTTCTTCCTGGGTTTTCTCAACCTTATTTTGTCTGGACAAAAACCAATTAAACATACCCATGCGTTCGCAACCCGCTTTATAATTAAGGCTTGCACCTATGCCTTGAAGCTATATTTCCTTCTTTCTACTAGGTGTCATCTCCAGTCCGAGGCCTTCGCACATGAAGAAGATACCATACCCCCACCACATGGTGTAGACGACATAAAAGACCAAAGCAAAAAGAAGGATACCCCATCTTTCCGCAGCATTCTGTCCTTTTATACCATAGTAATTGTAGCCAACTTCAATAGCCCGCTTAACAATCCCCTTATCTATGAATATCGCTGGGCGAAAAAGCTTCTGTTGATTCAAGGAACTTTTGATTTCCTTCATCATCGTCCACCATACGAACATGGCCAGCTTTTCATCCATTGCATATTTCTGAGCCAAAACCTGACCGTTATTCTTGAACATGGCATCAGAATCCTCGACAGCTCGCACCATCAGCACACCAAGGTCGCCAGATACCGTTATACCCGGATCGGTATTTAGGACAGTGAAGCCATTTTTCATCAGAATTTTTCTGGCATACGGTACAAGGGTTTGATCATCCGCAAAGATCGTTGCTTTAAAAGCTTTACCATCAAACTCTTTGGCTTCGGCCATGACCTGCGGGATATAATAAGTCGATCCCTTGGATATGGAATTGAACAGGTTATCTGATGCATGGAAAGCATTTGTCCCATTAAAATTGGGGGTGAACATGTAGTACAATACAGACAGGAATGTGACAGCAAGGGCCATCCCCTGAAAAAAAACCTTTTTATTATAAATAATCATGACCTATCCCTCCCTGAGCACATTGATTTTTGTCAGGAACGTAAATATTACCCAAACCGCAAATATTCCGATAACCAGGAAAAACAACCAATTCCCGATGGTCGAAAAGATTTGAGCGGTTTGCGTACTGATCGTGATATATTTCATTTCAGCGAGCTTGCCGGGCATGGCAAAAAGCCTGTTCACGAAACCGGCCAGGATTGCCAAAGCGTAGAAGCCACGAATATAGATACCGGGTACGAGCTTGGTCACAAGTGCGCCAATCTGAATACCCAGCAATGAACCAAGCAGCATGCCCATAGCCAGTGTATAAAAAATAAATCCATAAATGGCATATTGGCTGATTGCTGCAAAACCTGCGGTAAAGATGATCTGGAAAATATCCGTACCAACTGTCGTAAAGGAACTGACTCCCAGCACATACACAAACATGGGAAAAGTCAGAAATCCACCGCCAACACCCATGATGGCGGCCATGAAACCAACAATCAGACCACAAGCGGCAACAAACCAACCAGAGATTTTCTTACCACCAGGGATCAAATCTTCATCAAAGGAAATCATGGGTGGAATCTTGGCCCTTTGAAGCATGGCCGGCAATCCCCCGCCCCCACTCTCACCACCGCCATGAGCATCTGCTCCGCCTCCGACCTTTCTAAGGCGCAAGAAATCAACCATGGCGTATGTACCCAAAAAGCCTAACAGGACAACGTAAATAACAGAAATGAAGGCATCAGAAGCCACAGGGTTGGCCTCGTAGATAAGCCTGTTCAAAACACCGCCTCCCACAACACCGACTCCTGAACCAACAAGAAAAGCAACGGCAAGGGCTGCGGAAACATTACCGAGCTTCTTGTGAACGACCGTCCCCATAATTGCCTTGGCAAAAATATGGAACAAATCTGTCCCAACAGCCAAAATGCCTTTTATGCCAGCAGACATAAGGGCCGGAGTGATAATAAAACCACCCCCCGCGCCAATACATCCGGTAATAAGGCCGGCACACACTCCTATGGCAATGGAGGCCATAAAGATGCCTGTTGTATAGAATGCCGGAGTGTAGGCGCTTTTACCACCAAGCATGCTCGGCAAATCAACATCACCAGCAAAAGCGATGGATACGAACAGGCCTATTGCGGTCATACCGGCAAGAAGCCATACTTTGCGTTTGTCTCTGATTATACTGGTCGAAACTTCCAAATCCCACTGGGCATGAGCCCTGGCAGCCTCCTGCATCGATACATATAATTGTCGAACAAAATTCATAATTACATCCTCATTTTTAATATTAATAAACAGTTGGCGACTGTTCAATTTTCTGTTTATTCCGTTTCCGAGCCAATATCTTTTCCTCCTGATACGCCTTGCGCATGGAGGCATCTTCCAGTTTGTAGAGAAGGTCCTTAAAATCTACAGGCTTCATCAAATAATCGAATGCTCCAAGCTCAAGGCCCCTGAGGGCCACTTCCACACGGGCATGACCTGTAAGCATCATGACTTCCACGAGAGGCCATTTTTGCTTAATCAGATACAAAGCCGTCAGACCATCCATCCCACCCATTTTGACATCGAGAAGGACCACATCTGCAACAAATGACTCAAGCTTCTCAAGAGCCTCTTCGCCAGAACCTGCCACCTCCACAATCATACCGCGTTTACTAAGCCGCTTATTTAGAGTGCAGAGAAAGTTCTGTTCATCATCCACCAGAAGTACTTTTATGGAAATCATGGAAGTTCTCCTCGCCTCATCGGTTAATGGCCTGATGGACAGTATCAATCAGATCTTCCAGCTCGCAGGGCTTCAAAAGGTAATCAAAAGCTCCATATGCCAACCCTTCTCTGGCTGCTTTCTCCGAACCATGCCCAGTGAGCATGACCACAGACATATCCGGGACCATTTTCTTGAATATTTGCAGTATCTCAATGCCATCCATGTCCTCCATTTTGAGATCCAGAATAGCGACATCAAAATCGTATGCCCTGAGAGTCTGAATAGCCTCGGTACCACTTGTTGCTATGGAGATTTCCATACCGCGCTTCCCAAGTCGTTTTTGCAACACCTCGGCGAAACCGGCCTCGTCGTCCACCAACAGAACTCGGATGGGGGCAGTATCCATAACAACCATCTAATCTCCCCGGCGCAACTCAATGTGCCGAGCCCGTGCTTCAATAATCTTGGTTTCATGGGTTTGTTTTTTGTCATATGCCTCGTCTATCTTTTCCAAAAGCTCTTCTATTACACATGGCTTCAGCATGTAGTCGAACGCCCCGAATTTCATGCCTTCAATGGCACTTTCAACCGTGGCATGACCGGTCAGCATGATGACCTCAACCAAAGGATAGGTCGCCTTGATCGCCTTGAGGACATCAATGCCATTCAGGCCCGGCATCTTGACATCCAGAACAACCACATCAATGGTCTGAGAGCTCTCAAGGATGGCAATCCCTTCCTCGCCGCCGCAAGCAATGTTCACAGTGAGTCCACGCTTAATCAAACGTTTGGACATCGTATCCACAAAGCCTTGTTCATCATCGATGAGCAGAATTGTCGCTGGCATGGCAAACTCCTTTTGTTATTCGTTTAAATACGCATATTAGTGGTCAACAACCTGGGTATTGAATCTTTGGATTGAACAACCTCCACTCCACCCGCAGAAGGTAGCTGAAGGATAAAATCCGTCCCTTCGTCCAGGACGGATTTCACGGTTATTCCTCCCCCCATTTTGTTGACGATTCCATAAATGATGGACAGCCCAAGTCCTGTTCCCTTGCCAACGGGCTTGGTTGTGAAAAATGGATCAAAAATACGTGACAAATTTGCCTTGGGAATACCGCAACCGGTATCGGCAATTGACACCAGCACAACGCCGTTATCCATCCGGGTAGTGATGTTCAGTTCCCCACCACCCGGGTCCATGGCGTCAATGGCGTTGTTGATTAAATTGAGAAAGACTTGCTGCAATTCTGAAGGACTGGCGGCCACATCCTGAATGCTGTCAGACAGATTTGTCTTGATATGTACATTGGCAAATTTGGCCCGCTGTTCACACAAAAGGACCATCTCCTGAACCAAACCATTCAGAGCAACACGCTTGATAGTGGGGTCAATCTTGCGTGCAAAACTCAACAGCTTATGGGTAATATCCTTGCAACGCGTTCCCTGGCTTCGTATTTGCGTCAATGCACGTTGAATCTCATGTTTGTTGTCAAATTTATCCAATCCCTCGTCGAGCAGATCCTGAATCCACCCGGCCTCTTCCACCATGATGGCCACCGGGTTGTTGATTTCGTGCGCAATACCTGCGGCCAGTTCGCCAACAGAAGCAAGTTTACCCGCCTCAATGACTTGTTCATTCATCATGTCCTTTTCCAGGTCAGACACTTCAACCTTGCGAGCCATTCGTCTGGACATGAAAAAGGCCATGAGCGTAATACCAATACCGCCCAAGAGCAGGATTACTGCTGCGAGATTTCTGGCCTGATTAAGATCGGAAAAAGCATCACTGGTTTCCTGCTGATACACCATGATCCAGTTGCCATTCTTGATAGGACTGGTCATGAAAATCGTCTCTTGCCCAGTAGATGGATTAATTTCAGTGACCATGGTGGTCCGTCCCCGCACCAAATCCAAGTGACCATTCTGTCCCTTTATCAAACACTTCAAAAACGGGACTTCGGCTGTCATATCCCTGCGTGGCGTTGTCTGAAAATCACCCTTTCGATTGATAATGAACGCCATTCCCGTTTCACCGACATGAATATTTTCAACCAACTTGTTAAAAGCGATAAAATCCAGTGTGGTTCGCAACACCCACTCCTGCCCGCCAGCTTCAAGCAATACCGCGATGATAAAATGTGGAAATCCACGTAATCCGAGGAAGACATCGCTCACATAAACTTGATGCTTCTTGACCGCCTTGAACCAGTCAGCATCGGCATAATTGGCATCCCGCAGCTTGAAAGGGCCGGAATAGGCAACCTGGACACCCTGACTATTCACCAAACCAAGATCTACGAAGTCACTTCCATGGCGACGAACAAGCGAATTGTGCAAAACCTCAAGGTTGGCTTCATCATGAAAACTGGCGACCCCTCCCATATCTGCAAGCACCAGGATTTCAGCGACTTTTTCATCAAGATAAGAGTCAACATTCTGATCGTGTTTAAGCACCAGTTCGCGCATATGGGCCACGACCTTTTCCTTGTATGCGACGCTATACTGATACCCAACGATCAATGTGATCAGGAAAAGCGGAGCAAATGAAACCAGAATGATCGTGAACATCATGGTCTTGGCCAGCCCTTGATAGTATGAAGGACTAGACATGACTGCCCTCCAAGCCGGTACTTTCCATCAAGTCAGGATAGAGACTTTCAAGCACAAGCGTGACCACGCGAGTCAAATCTTCAGGATTGCCACTTTTTTCTACCATGGCCGTAACCTGTTGCAGGGAAGGATCTTCGGACAAATCTTCAAGATAGGTGTGAAGGATGATCGGAATATCAGAAAAGCTGGTCACTATTAGTTGCAACAAA
This sequence comes from Pseudodesulfovibrio sp., assembly GCA_022712815.1. Lineage (GTDB taxonomy): Bacteria > Desulfobacterota > Desulfovibrionia > Desulfovibrionales > Desulfovibrionaceae > Pseudodesulfovibrio. Next base: position 14,345 of record JAFLJW010000030.1, read on the forward strand.
TCTCTGCCATGACCGTCAGAGGTGTTCACATCAAGGATCACCAGATGGACCTGCTCCCTGGAATTGAGCTTTGTGACCAACTCGCCTCCAGAAGCCGCACCTTCGACCAGAAAGCTTCGTTTGGAAAATTCCCGGCGCAGAAAATCCCGTATTCTGGGATTACGTTCTACAATAAGAATTCTGATTTCCGAACTATGCATTCTCTCCTCCAATTGATTGTATTCGCACCACATAAGGCAAGAGCCATGCCAGGGAGAATCACACACACTAGAAGATACAACATATTAATTTTATTAGATTATTTAGAGGACAATAAAATGCATAATGTTTTTTGAAATCACAGTACTGTCCATTTTTTTTACGCATCATAAAAAAAACCGTCGCCCCAAATAAGGGCAACGGCTTTTAAGCAATATGAATTTAAAATCTTTCTATGTAATGACCGTATGGGTCTTCAAACCATATTTTTCAATACGCGCAATAAGGGTTGGTCGTGACATGCCAAGCAACCTGGCTGCACGGGTACGATTGCCATCAGTAATTTCCAGAGCCTCGCCCACCACCAGGCGGCCAGAGTAATCCATAAGCATTTCAAAACAGTTCTCGCCTGCATACTGCGTAAGCACTCGCCGAACCTCTCCTTTATAGGATTGATCCGTTTTTTCGACAGAAGCCCCCCTGTTAGCAGTGAATCCGACAACCTGTGTCAACTCTTCCCTGGCAATGGGCGCACCTCGGTTGAATATCAAAGCCTTCTGAAGCGTGTTCATCAGTTCTCGAACATTACCGGGCCAATCGTGAACGGACAAAAAATCTTTGGCATCATCGGCAAGTCCGGGATTTGGCATCTCCATTTCAGCACTCAAATTAGCCAGAAAATGGTGGGCAAGTTCAAACACGTCATCTTCACGCTCACGCAACAGGGGAAGGCCGATGGTGACAACATTCAATCGATAATATAAATCTTCACGAAACAGTCCATCCGCCACGTCCTTTTCAAGATTCCGATTGGTGGCCGCCAAAATACGCACATCCACCCGGATTGCATTGCCGCCACCCAGCCGTACAAACTGCTTCTCCTGCAAAAGACGAAGTATCTTTGCTTGAATATTGAGTGGCATATCACCGATTTCATCTAGAAATATAGTCCCCCCAGCCGCTTGCTCAATACGTCCTGCCCGACTGCGATTGGCCCCAGTGAAAGCCCCCCTTTCATAGCCAAACAATTCCGACTCAAGCAAAGTATCAGGAATTGCGACACAGTTAATCGGAAGAAAAGGCTTGCCCTGACGTTGACTGTATTTATGAATAGCCTGAGCCACCAACTCTTTGCCAGTCCCGGATTCACCCCTGATAAGTACTAACGCATCAGTAGCGGCAACACGTCCTATCGATTTGTAAATGTCCTGCATGACCCGACTGCTACCCAAAAGCTGATCTGCTGTAGAGGTAATTACTGTCCGGGTTTCACTGTTTTCCTTACTGCATCTGGCTGTTTCGAGTGCCTGCTTAATCAGGACGAGCATTTCTGGAATATCGAAAGGTTTGAGTATGTAATCATACGCCCCCATCTTGGTGGCCTCAATAGCAATTTCAGTCGTACCATATGCCGTCATGATGATAACGACCAATCGCTGATCAATACTGCGCATCTGCTGATACGCTTCAAGGCCTGTCATGCCGGGCATGCGCATATCCATAATGACCAAATCAGGAATGGATTGTTTTACAGCAGCAACACCGGCCTCACCTGAAGCAACAATGCGCACCTGATGCCCCTCCTGCTTCAGGAGTTTTTCAAAGCTCTGTCGCAATTGAGAATCGTCATCAACAATCAGGATCTCAGCCATGTACCAGTTTCCTCCAATGGCAAAGCGAGAACAAAAGCAGCTCCCTCCGGCCCTGATGATTTAAGGTGCAACCAACCACCGTGCTCCGTCATGATCCGATTGGCAATAGACAGGCCAAGGCCTGTTCCTTCCTCTTTTGTAGAATGAAATGGCTTGAATATTTCATCCTTGAAGGCTGATGGAATTCCAGGACCGTTATCTGCCACAGTGATGATTGCCATTTTCCCATGAGGAATAATAGTCACAACATCTTCGGTTATAGAGATCTTGCCTCCGTTGATCATGGACTCACAGGCATTAAGTATGAGATTCATAAGTGCTTCTTTGAATTGTTCAGGGTCTGCGTTTACAATGGGTAATTTTTTCTTTCGACAGATAGTGACCATTACACAGGACGCTTCCAATCGGTGTACAAGCAAGGTCAAAGTGCTATCGACCAAATCAGAAGGAGAGACCTGTTGGGGCCTCAATTTGGGAGGACGTGAAAATTCAATGAAATTACGTATTATAGTATCCAGATGACGGATTTCTTCAGAGATAACATCAAAATCCTCTTTCTGGATGGCATCGAGGTTAAGACTCCGCTCAAGTGAAAAAAGCCGCATCTTTACTGATGTTAACGGATTTCTAATGGAGTGAGCGACCCCGGCCGCCAACTTGCCGACTGTTGCCATTTTTTCAGACTGCACGACCTGATCACGACTGTGCTGAAGCATCTCGTAGGCATGCTCAACTTCGTCCACCAGGATTTGCATACGGTTCGATAAAGCCCCCATCTCCCCTGACAGGTGACTAGGAAGAGCTTCTTCCTTTTTGGCTAAATGCCGAATGGGATCAAGAATACGCTTTACAAGAATAAGACCTAACCAGATGGCAAACAGAGCTGACACGGGTATTGCTGAAAATGAAAGGATTGTCAGCAGTTGAGCCTTTTCCTTATAGGAAACCGCGGTCATGATGATGCGTTGCTGGTACAATGTTTTGTATTGTTCACACAGGTCGTAAATGGATTGATACCTCTCACGAATATCCTTGTGGAGCAGGACAGCTTGTTGATTCTGGCCTTTCATATACAAGGCAATGACACCGTTTCGAGAATAAATGTACCGCAAATAGCCTGACTCTATGCTATTTAAAATTTCTCGCCCTTCCTCCAGATAATTTGACTGCCTGGCCTGACTGAGCAGAACCTCAAATTGCTTGTGGTGACTGTTGAGCCGGACCAGCCATGCATCATTATGATCTTGAGAATAGTAGGTTGTCAGACCCTGCTGAGCCATCAGCTCTCTTTCAAGTCCTTGAGCAGAGAACAAAGCCTGAATATCATGCTCTGCCAAACTCTGAAACATGTCTTGCGTTGTACGCACATACCACAACGTCATCCCCGCTCCTGCCAAGGTGGCCGCGACAAGCCCTGTCAATAACAACAACAGCTTGGTTCGCAGAGAGGAAAAGGGCGAAATGAAAAGTGTTTTGTCAGACATGGCTTATCAATGTACTTATATTTATTTTCACATTGATCCCTGAAATCATGTATACTTCGACAATTCGAAAAAGGCATTACGGCCATCTTTACTGTACCGGTTAAACCTTAATTCACACTCTTTCAAATGAATATGATGTTCTTTTTGATTTTTTGCTGACAAATCAATTGAAACAAAAAAGCCTTTTAGAGGAATGAAACATGAGACACCGTCACGAGTTTAAGCACGCTTTTTAAAGGGCAAGGCGGAAGGTGAAAATGGATCGCAAGTGCAGCCATTTCTCCTTGTATAATTTGCGTATGTCAATTTTCTGAGTACCGTAATTTCAACATATTGGCAGCGATTACGTAATGATTACAAATGAGCACCTCTCTTCTGAGAGTCTATTGACCATGTAACTCAATTGGGATAGTCAAACTACTGCTGAAAGGATTATCAATGACAAACGACAATTATACTGGCGACACACCCAGAGACCATCCCATTCCGATAAAAGATCTGCAGAGTTTTGTAGATGACTTCCCGGCCCTGCTCTGGCGCATCGAAATAGCCCGCTCACGCATCGAATTTCTCAACGACTACCCGCTGCATCCGCTGGGCGACAGTGCCCGCCTGTTCCTCAAAAACCGGGCATTCCGCAAGCAAATGCTGTTGCCGGAGGATGCCCACCTGCTTGATGCCTTTCTTGACGCAGTCAGCGAGGGGCAAACTATGGCCACGGTCTTCCGGGTATACACGCCCGCCGATTCAATTATGTGGCTCAAGCTCACGGGAGCAGTGAATTCCTCGGACCCGCGCTACTACTACGGTTATCTTCTGGGTGTTGACGACACCGTGGATGTCATCCGTGAAATCGAGAAAAATGAAGAGTCCTCCCAAGAGCGCATTGACAAAGTCCCGACACCGGTCCTGTTGATAAACCATCAATCCTTGCGACTCCGCCAAGCCAATGCTGCAGCCCGCAACCTTTTTGGCCTGCCAAATGCCTCCCATGACCGCCTGACCCGTTTTTCCGAGATATCGTCAATCTCCAGCGAAAAGCTTGAGACCATTCTCAATGATTTGCCGAGCCACCCCTGGAGTGGAACCCTTGAATTAAACACCACTCAGGGTGAACCCTTCAAAGCCGAAGCAAAATTCCACTGGGTGCCTTGGAAGCAAACAGCTCTCATCAGAATTTCTGTCATTCCAATCACGGCCAACAAAAAAGACTCTGAAAAATTGGCTCAAAAGGCTCAGACCACATTCAGCGATGCCCCCAATCTGACCGCCATGCTGAGCCATGCGTTGGAACACCCGGAAATCAGCAAACGATGCAACGCCATCATGCTTTCGGATATCCACGCCCGCAACAACATCGTTCAAGTCTTCAGCGCAGGCACACCGCTGGCTGAGATGCCACCGGGCGAAAAATTCTCCTACAAGGGAACCATTGCCGAGGATATCGACCGCTTCAATCTCGATTATCTGGTGGTGGACGATACCATGGACAGCATCAAACCCATTGACTGGGCTCTGTTCATCCCACGCGGCATCCGTTCCTATTTTGCCAAACCATTTCGTGACAAAAAGGGCTTGCGCACCGTGCTCATTCTCTGTTCCACCGAACCCAAACGATTCGTGGACATTGAACTCGACACCTTTGATACCGTGCTCTCTCCCCTCAATGAAGCGATCCGCTCATTTCGCAAGAAACGGGACAGATAAACACACCCCAAGCGACCTGATCAGAGGATCGACAAACTCCTCTTCTCCGTCTTTGCCTCCAATACTTGAATCCGAATCACAGAGGGGACAAAACCCTGCCCTCCCCTCCTTCACACCACCCATCCCCTAAATTGGCAAATCCGGTCCTGCCTACGTTTTTGTTGTTACTCACTTGATTGGTAGCACCAATTCTCTTATTGGTTCAATAATGACGTAAAATTGGTTCAAAAATATCAATTGTTCAAAAAAAATTTGGCGACACTTCTGACTGTTGGTTAATTGGTAACTCCAATAGCGCTACAAAAAGCGCAAGGGCGGCAGGTACACAATGGGAAAGAAAGACAAGGCGCTCGAAAGACTCGGACAGATAATTCAGGATATGGAACTCAAGACCGGGGACCGACTTCCGCCTGAACGAAGGCTCGTGGAGCTACTCACTGTCAGCCGCAACACCCTGCGCAGTATTCTACATTCACTGGAAGCACGTGGACTGGTGTCCATCAGGCCGGGAAGCGGCTGCTATCTACGGATCGGAATTTCAGCATCCCACGACAACCCTCTGGATCTGAACTTAAACCCGGAAAAGGCCATGGCAGATCAACTGGAGGCTGCATACATGGTCATTCCCATGATCGCCGAACACGCTGCGGAACTCATCGGAGAACGCCATCTGGAAGCATTGAAGCAGTGCAGCGTGAACATCTCCCGTTCCATTTTCCAAAAATCGACCGAGCGAGTCTGGAATGAATGCCTGACTTTCTTTCGACTCATGGCAGTCGGCACGGGCAACGATTTTCTGGTGCGCACAGTGGAGCAGATATGTTCAGCGGACATGCCCGTTTACGACTTCTTCTTCTCCATGCGGCGGAATGAACGCGAGGCAATATTTGCAGACCACATCAAACTGCTGCACGCACTCAGCGCCAGGGATGGAGAATGGGCCAGGTCCATTACAGCCAACTATTTCCTGCGTATGTGCAACATGTTGGAAGAACGCGAGCAGATACCCATGACCGATCTGATCTTCCGCTCACTAAGAGAAAAAGCAGAGCAGGACGAAAGGAATAGGCCATGGCAGGCATAACGCGCAGACAACTTTTCAGGGGGAGTTTCAAGACCGGGCAGCACGTTGCCGCCGTGGTCGCAGGCAATGGGCAATCCGAATCGGAAAGCAGACCGGACTTTTTGACCGAGTTGGAAGCCATTACCGGAGATTTCCCCCCGGAAATGCTTTCTTTGGAAGCAAAACGACTGGGGCTGGACCCGGATTCCACGGACCGCGAAACCCTGCTGATGGCCATATACAAAGCCATGGCAGGGAGCGGCCCGGAAGAATCCGGGAGGTAACAACCGAACACTAACCGGGAAGGCGGGGTAGGGCCCGCGACCCGAAACTCTCCCTCAGAGAGGAGGTTGCTTATGGAACGGTTTGGCGAAGGATACTTGGAAGAGCGAAAGCTCGTCAAGCGCTGGTCGGGACCAATTCCCGCACTGGCGAGCTTGGGGATAACACTCGCCGTCTTCTATATTACGTGGTGGATCTTTCAGGACCCGCGCGGCGTCATGCGCATGTATACTCCCTATGTCGGATACATGTACTGCCGCTGGTGGCTGATAATCATGATCTGGATGGTCTATATCTTCAACTTCTGGCCATTCAAGCGCAAATGGCTTGAAACAGCACACCCGCTGATCAAGGGATCGATCATGACGGCGGTATCTGTGGGCATACTGGTTTTGCTGATCAAGGTCTTTTTTGAAGGGCTGCTCGGCAACTTCGGTCTGGCCTATTTCAACCCGAACCAACTTGAAAAACTGCCGGGTATAACCAGCTTCTTTGCCATCGAATACTCGGCCCTGGCCATTCTCATGTTCGCGGCCATCGCAAGCTGGCTCTCCCCCGCCTGGGTGGTGGCTTGTGAGGAAGCGCCATGGCAAGACCTAAAACAACCAGCCAAGGGATTCTCCATCCTGATGCTGACTTTCTTCCTGTCCATGGTGGTCTATTTCGTGACCATGCATCCGCACATGGGCATCCTGTACCATCCGTGGCAGTACTTCACCTCCATTGCTCCGCCGTACTGGGAACAGTTCGCGGACACCGTGTCCGGCAACTTCCATGTTTCATGGATCATGTGCTGCACCGTGGTAGTCTGGCTGGTGGAAACCATCTGGGAACGCTATCCCTTCAACCTGATCAAGAACGACTGGGCACGACGCTCTGCCAGCTTCTTCGGCATCATCGCCATTGCTCTGGCCATGCACTTCTTCCTCTACTTCGCGCAGGAACTGACCTGGGGCGAGGCCATCCGGGGAACCCGTCGTGCATTCGCACCTGACTGGCGCTGGCTCCATGTCGGCGAAATGGCAATCTTCTTCCTGGTCCCGGCCCTGTTTGTCTCATTCTACTGCGGCAACTGGCCCAAGAAGTACTCCATGCCCGTAAACGTACTGGTGCGTACCGCGATTACATTGGTGGCAGCCATTGCGCTGTACATCGCCTACTACAAGACCTCCCACCTGTTCCTGGGTACCCAAAAGGGCTTCTCCCATCCGCAGCAGTTCCCCATGATTCCGATGATCTGGCTGGTCAACATCTGGCTGGTACATCACTGGTTCATGGATAACTGGCCTGCCTGGAAGATGGTTCCCAAAACCGCAGAGGAAATTGAAGAGGATCACGAAACACACAGAGCCGCTATCGCCGATGTACGCTGGACACCCAGATTAGGTGCTGGCCTCGGATTCGGTATTGCCATGGGCGTGATCTTCTACTTCATCACCATCTGGGCTCTGCCCTCGGTGTATGCAGCCATCAACATCATCCCTGGCAAATAGCCGAAACAGGAGAATCGCATGTCAGACAATATGAAAAGACGCGACTTCCTGAAGGGAGCCGCCACCGGAGTGGGTATCGGGTTGCTGGGAGCCATGGGACTGTATTCCTATTCACCCATGCGCAAAAGCAACTTCACCCAGGCAGAACGTAAAATGAACGACATCGGCGTATGCAAAAGCGTCAAAGTCACCAACATATCGGAAACCAGCTGGTTCGAAAACGGCATACTCATGGGCGACATCAAGGGTGCAGGTGGCCTGCTCGTGAACCAATACGACTACAACTGGCCTCCGTTCGGCAATGGCAAGGGCCTCGGCAAAGGCTCCTACGAGGAAGGCATTGCCAATATCAAGCACCTGCTGCCAAACAATCTGGAAGAAGCATGGGATATCATTGAAACCAACTCCGTGCATCCCGAAAATGCTGGTGGCTACGCCGCCCTGGTGGAAATCGAAGAGATGAACGGCAACAAGCACAAGTACCTCCTCGATGTAGGCTGGTCCTACAAATGGTGCGACGAATGCTTCAAACGGGAAGGCATCGACAAGATGCTTGAGAACAAGGAGATCGAAGCCCTGTTCTTCTCCCATGAGCACTTTGATCACTTCTGGGGACTTCCGGTCGCATTGAAATACGACCCGGAAATCACCATCTATATCCCTGAAGGCTTCTACCCGGAAGGATTGCAGTACATCAAAGACTGCGGCCACAAGGGCAAGCTGATCACGGTAAAGACCGGCCTGAACAAGATCATTCCCGGCATGGCAAGCTATGTCTTCGCCATCCCCATCATCTGCCGCGTATACGGAGAGCAATCCCTGTACTTCAATGTGAAGGACAAGGGACTGGTCAGCGTCACCGGATGTTGCCATCAGGGCATCATTCGTTTTGCCGAGACCGCATACAGTGAGATCAAGTACGAAAAGGACAAGTTCTACGGCATCTATGGCGGGTTGCATATCTCGCCTTTTGATGACTGGGACCCCAAGTACGATGACCTTGTCATCTCGCTGGGCAACTATGGCTTTGAGCGCATCGGCTGCAACCATTGCACCGGTATACTCTGCGCAAAAAAGTTCATCGCCGCCGGATATCCAGTAATAGAAGGAACCGCCCGATTCAGATCCAAGGACAAGGCCTACCTTGGTAACGGGGACATCATTACCTTCGGATAAACCCTAACTCAATCCCGGCCGCCCCTCTTGCCCCAAGAAGGGCGGCCGGCAAATTTTGGAGTTACCATGCCCCCCTCCCTAAGTTCCCTGCTCCCTCCGACGTTGCTGGAAAAACCAGCACAAGCCGCAGCGGAGCTGCCACGCGCCCTGATGACCAGATCCAACTTCATTCCCGGCGTGCGGCACAGACTAGGTTGGCGCGGTGTACGCGACTGTGCCAAAGGACATGGCGGCCTGACTGTTCGCGTTGCCAGCATGCCCGGCATATACGGCCTGAGCCTCCTGAACACCGGCAAGCACAACAAAACAGGCTTGGCGACTTTCAGTATCTCCTATTTCCCGACCCCGTCCGAAGACCTGATCGAATTATTCAGTATACAGGCAGGTATTGCGGCCCAAGCCGAAGACTATCTGGAACGCGTCCGCGAATTCACCCTGCACGACGACCTGCGCGCCCTGTTCGGCATTGCGGTCCTCGAAGCATATTCCCACCCCGCGGCCACGGGCATGGCACTGGCCCTAACCGCCCCAAAGCAGGATATTGTGATCGCCCTTGACGGCATCACCGTACAAACCCCAAGCGGTCCGGTGCAGGCAGTCGCACCAAACGGCGAAGACCAAAATCTTCCGGCGCAGGACATCGCCATGCCCCTCTTCAACGCACTGGCGGCTTCAGCTTCCTACTGCCTCGGCACCCCTCCGCAAGCCCTGACACAAAGCTCCCGACCGGCGATGCAACGGACATACGGCAACAAGTCAGGCCTGACGTCCAAACCCGCCCCCTTGATTCAGGACAAGCGATTCGGCCTTGGCTGGGGCATGTCGGTCCCGAAAAACATGGACATGAAAACAACGGACCTGACCTGGGCTGAACCAGACCCGTTGCCCGAAGAATTCAAGGATGCCTCATGGCTGTCAGCAGATATTCCCGGTGCCGACAACAGTCTGGACAAGCGAGCCATGGGTATCAAGGAAAACCCCCGGCTCATCGTGCTGACAGGGTGCCGCGGAGCAGGAAAAACCACCTTCCTGGCCCGATTTATCGAGGAGCAGGCCGCCAAGAACGGCTTTGTGGCCGTCATCCAGAACGAAATCGGCCAAAAGGGACTGGACGGCAAACTGCTCGGCCAGAACTACGCCGTCACCGAAGTGGACGAGGGATGCGTCTGTTGCACCCTGGCAGGCAGCCTGCGCTCGGCCCTGTCTGACATCCTCTCTAAATTTCAACCAGATTTTGTGGTTCTGGAAACCACAGGACTGGCAAATCCAGCCAATTTGCTCTCGGAAATAGCAGACCTCGACGATATGCTGGAATTCAGCTCTGTCACCACTATACTGGATGCTCCCGGAGCCAAACGCGCCCTGACAGAACATGAAGTCGCCAGAAGTCAGGTCCGGCTGGCCGATGTGCTGCTGATAAACAAAACAGACCTTGCAACCAAGGAAGAACTTGAGGAACTCGAAACACACATACGAGAACTGAACACCACAGGCTCCATCCACCGCGTCGCATACGGCGACATCCAGGCAACGGCACTCTATGGCGTAAATTTCCGCAACACCCCGAACCGCCCGGCCCCAAGCATCCCCGTCATGGGCATGCACGCCACCCATCTGGACGATGACATCCAAAGCGCCCTCATCACCCTAAATGGCCCCGTGAACCGAGACGCCTTTAAACAGGGTGTGGCTGCACTGCCCGATCAAGTCCTCCGAGCCAAGGGCATAGTCCGCTTTAAGGACACAGAACCGGCAGAAATATTCCAATATGTACCGGGATATAGCGACCTGACTCCCACAGATGCCAAGCCAAAGGATTATTTTCTGGTCATCATAGGACAAGATTCTTCGCGTATCGCCGCCGACTTCCGGGAACGGGTCGGTATTTAACTAGGGAAAACAAAAAAGAGTAATCGTTACAGCTTGTTAGACGACTGAAGCAAGCAACTCACGAGTATAGGCCTCCTGAGGGGCAGCAAAAACCGCAGGCACGCTCCCATGCTCAATGGCCCGACCTTCACGAAAAACAACCACCTCATGACACAGGGAACGCACCAGACTAAAATCATGGGTGATGAATATATATGTCACCCCATGCGTCTTGCCCAACCGGGCCAAAAGTTCGACCATTTGCATTTGCAGGGGCTTGTCCAAGGCGGAAGTCGGCTCGTCCAGAATCATGAGTTGCGGTCGCATGACCAATGCCCTGGCCACGGCGACCCGCTGTCTTTGACCACCGGAAAATTCATGGGGGTAGCGATCCATCATGTCTTTGCTCAACCCCACTTCCCGCAACATGGTTCGGACAAGAGTTTCTCGCTCGGTCATGGTCCCCACTTTATGAACGTTAAGCCCTTCCATGATTATCTGACCGATAGTCATCCGGGGATTGAGACTGGCAAACGGATCTTGAAAGACAGGCTGCATGCGCCGCCTGACAGAAACCATGACAGATTTCCCCTGTCCGGCTATATTCCGACCAGCAAAGACTATTTTTCCGGTGGATTGAACCAAACCAAGCACGGCTCCTGCAAAAGTGGATTTCCCGGACCCAGATTCACCAACAATGGCCAGGTTGCGTCCAGCGTGAACCGTGACATCCACTCCATCCACGGCCCGAAATTTCGGTGTAATCCACAGTTTTCCTTCGCGCAATCCCATGCGCCCCGGTTGCTTGAAATCCACGGTGAGTCCTCGTGTCTCCAACAGGCAGGCCCCGCGTTTTGTCTCCGGGGCCGCCTTTGGCAAGGCTGTATCCAAAAGAATTCGAGTATACTCGTGTTTTCCATGCGCGAAAAGTGTCGCCGTTGGAGCAAATTCTACAACTTTGCCACCACACATGACAGCGACGAAGTCAGAATGCTTGCGAACGGTCTGCAAATCGTGAGTAATAAGCAATACTGCCATACCAAGCTCGCGACGCAAGGAGGAAAGCAGATCGAGAATGCGTGCTTGCACGGTCATATCCAAAGAAGTGGTAGGTTCGTCCGCGATGAGCAAATCCGGTTTGTTGGCAAGAGCCATGGCTATCATGACCCGCTGGCGTTGTCCGCCGGAAAGCTGATGCGGGTAGGCCTTGAGCTTTGATTCAGGATCAGGAATGCGCACCAACTCCAGGAGTTCCAGCACTCGTCGCCGTATTTCAGACTTTGACATACGCGTGTGAACAGCCAAAACTTCAGCAATCTGCTTTTCCACACAATGCAATGGATTAAGTGCTGATTGTGGTTCTTGAAAAATCATGCCCACTCTGTTCCCGCGTATGGATCTGAGAGTCTCACAGGATGCGGAAAGCATATCCATCCCTCCCAGAGTGACAGTCCCACGAGTGCGTATGCCACTCCCGGAAAGCAGCCCCATGACGGCCTGAGCCGTGACGGATTTGCCGGAACCGCTCTCCCCCACCAAGGCAAGGCATTTTCCTTTTTGCAGGGTGAAATCAAGATTGCGTACAGCCTTGATTTCCTGCGACTGCCCTATGAAGGAGACAGAGAGGTTTCGTATTTCAAGCAATGGGTTCATCGGTGTCCTCCACCGCTACTGGTAGAAAAGGGAGCCATGGCATCACGGGTCGCCTCACCGATAAAAACCAGCATGGCGAGTAACAGGCCGAGGATGCCAAAAGCAGAAATACCAATCCACGGTGCGTGCAGGTTGGCCTTGCCCTGTGCCAACAGCTCGCCAAGAGCCGGAGAATCAGGCGGCAAACCAAAACCAAGAAAATCCAATGATGTCAAGGTAGTGATAGAGCCATTGAGGATAAACGGCATAAAGGTCAATGTCGCCACCAGGGCGTTGGGCAAAATATGACGAAACATGATGCCCATCTCGCTCACACCCAAAGCCCGGGCCGCTTTCACGTATTCAAGATTACGGCAACGCAGGAACTCCGCACGCACCACGTCCACCAGACCCATCCAGCTGAACAGGAGCATGATCCCAAGCAACATCCAAAAAGTGGGTTCGGTAAAGCTGGCCAGAATGATGAGCAAATATGTCAGTGGCAATCCGCCCCAGATTTCAATAAATCGCTGCCCGAGTATATCGGTCCAGCCGCCATTATAGCCGAGATACGCCCCCACCAAAATGCCCCCGGCTGACCCGATGATGGCCAGGGTCAGGCCAAAAAACATGGAAAGCCGGAACCCGTAGAGCACACGGGCAAACACATCGCGCCCGTTCTCGTCGGTACCAAGCGGATTCTCCATGCTGGGTGGAGCCGGAAAGGGGGCATCGCAAGAAAAATTAATGGTGTCATAGCTAAACCGCACCAAGGGCCAAACCATCCATCCCTCATCGTTTATGAAAGCTTGCACCACCGGGTCCCGAAAGTCTGCCGGGGTACGAAACACACCGCCAAACAACGTTTCAGGGCATTCCTCCACCATAGGGAAATAGTACTGGGACTGGTATTTCACCAGAAACGGTTTGTCATTGGCCACCAGTTCGGCGCACAGGCTCAGGCCGAACAAGGCCAGGAGAAGAAGCAGGGAATAATATCCCTTGCGGTTAGCCTTGAATGCGAGCCACCGGCGACGGTTGAGACCTGAAAGAGTAAAATATTTCATGGCTTAACTATCAAAGGAATCAAAGTTGATACGCGGATCAACAAACATATAGGTAATGTCACAAATCACCTTCATGCCTAACCCCACAATGGAAGCTATGTACAGAGACGCAAACATGACCGGATAATCACGTTCCATGGCTGCCTCGAACCCCATGAGTCCCAACCCATCCAACGAAAAGATGACCTCTACCAACAAGGAACCAGTGAAGAAAATCCCGAGAAAAGCGGCAGGAAAGCCAGAGATGACCAACAGCATTGCATTGCGAAAAACATGACCGTAAAGCACTCGCTTCTCTGTCAGCCCCTTGGCCCGAGCGGTCATGACATAAAGTTTGCCGATCTCATCCAAAAAGCAGTTTTTCGTGAGCAAGGTCAGCCCGGCAAAACCACCCAACACCATGGCCGTCACGGGCAAAACCATGTGCCATGCATAATCAAGAATCTGCCCCATGAGGCTCAACTGGGGGAAATCGGGCGAGGTCAGACCCCGTAGCGGAAACCATTGAAAATATCGTCCGCCCGCCGTAAAAATGATCAGCAGTACAGCGAACAAAAAAGTGGGAATGGCATTGCCCAAAATCACCATCGTGGTTGTCCAAAGATCAAAACGGGTACCGTTGCGAACCGCTTTGGTTATACCCAAGGGAATGGATATCAAATAAATGATCAAAGTACTCCACAACCCCAGAGACACAGACACCGGCATTTTTTCAATAATAAGGTCCACCACAGTGGCGTCCCGGAAAAAGCTCTCACCCAAATTCAACGTGGCGTAGTTCTTCAGCATGAGCAAAAAACGTTCGCCCACAGGTTTGTCAAAGCCATAGTATTGCTCTATTTGCTTTATCAGTTCCGGGTCCAGTCCGTCGGCCCCCTTGTAAAAGGACCGGGACACTGAAGTGTTAGCAATCTGAACCTCATCCTGACCACCGCCGGTAATCCGTTCCAACACACTGTGTTCCTCGCCGCTCATCCGGGCAATGGTCTGCTCCACCGGCCCCCCCGGAGCGAGTTGGATAACAAAAAAATTCACTGCAAGAATCCCAAGCAATGTTGGAATCAAAAAAAGAATACGTTTTGAAAAATATTTCAGCATATCATATATCTTTTACCATTGTAGGATGACGTAACGGCTTCTTTTCCCACCAGCATTCCAAAGCCAGGCCGTACCCGGGCCGCACCTTAGGGAACCCGAACCGGTCCCACCAGGCAACCCGATAAAAAGGCGAAGCCCCCAAGGGAATTACATAATCTCCCCAGAGCAACACCCGGTCCAAGGCTCGCCCGGCTGCCACGGTCATTTCGCGGTCTTCGGCCAATGCCAAAGCGACAGTCAAGGCATCCACTTCGGGACGAGCCACACCTATGAGATTCCGCCCCCCTTCCATCTCGGCAGAAGAGGAATGCCAGTAGAGCATCTGCTCCTGACCAGGCGTGATCTGCTGACCATAGCCGGAAGCCACCATGTCGTAGTCGTGATCGCGTAATCGACGGATAAACTGCGGGGAGTCCACCAGCATGATCTGCATATCCACACCCAGACGGCATAATCGGTTTCTGAAACTCAAGGCGATGCGACGCATGGACGTGGAATCCGTAATCATGGAAAAACGAAGTGATTTGCCTGTCTCGCGGTGGACCAGAGCACCATCCTGAAGCTCGTAGCCCGCCTCGGCGAGCAGCATGGAGGCCTCAAGCAGATTGGTCCGGTTGAAACCATCACCGGATGAGGCAGGAATGGAACGCACAGTATCAAACAGGGCCGGTGGCAAGGTGCCACGGAACGGTTCGAGGAGTTCTAACTCCTTGCCTGTAGCCGGACCTTGAGCGGCCAATTCAGAATTGGTAAAATAACTGGTGTTACGCGGATATTGACCGAAAAAGAGTTTCCTGTTCACCCATTCATAGTCAAAGGCGTACATGAAGGCACGACGAACGCGCTGATCCTTGAAGACGGGCCGTCGGATATTAAAGAAAAAGCCTTGAATGCCCATAGGCTGTTCGTGCCGGATTTCTTCGCGAACGACCTCCCCCGAGTCAAAGATCGGACCCGTATAAAGCATGGTCCACACCTTGGCAGAATGTTCCTGCCGAACGTCATAGAGACCAGCCTTAAAGGCCTCAAGGGCCACGGTTGAATCCCTGAAATAATCATACCGGATAATATCAAAATTGAACTGACCACGCCGGGCCGGATGATCTTTTGCCCAGTAATCTTCCACCCGCTCATACACAATTTCACGGCCAGGCTTAAGGGAACGCACCCGATACGGTCCGCTGCCCAGAGAAGGGACCAAGGTAGTATTGTCCAGATTGATTTTTTCCCAATAATGAGCCGGATACACCGGCAACTGCCCGAGAATGAACGGAAGGTTACGCGGCGCATTCGGCTTAAAGGTAAAACGCACCTTGCGCAGTCCCAATGGCACCACGGATTCCACATGCTGGAAAAACCGACGAAAGGCATTGCCCATACCTTTTCCCAACGACTTGTAGGTAAATACGACATCATGAGAGGTAATGGGTGTACCATCGTGAAACCGTGCCCTCGGGTCCAGATAAAAAGTAATCCATGACCGGTCTTCGGGCATCTCGATCTTCTCGGCGATAAGTCCATATTGTGAAAATGGATCATCTTCAGCGGCAACAGTCAGACTGTCGTCCAAAAAGTGAAAGCCAGCCGGGGGACGCCCTTTGGTACAAAAAAAATTGAAATTGTTGAAACGCCCCGTGGCGTGCTGCCGTAGCTCACCGCCCTTGGGTGCATCTGGATTCACGTAGTCGAAATGACTATAGTTTGCCCCGTATTTTGGCTGCCCTGACGAGGACAATGCATGCATGAGCGGAGCCGCCATGACCATTGATGAAAAAAGGCAACCGACCATGAACAGGACGACCAGCAGTAGTCTGAGTTGAAACAAATCCGTACGTCCATTGATGGGTGCCCGAGGGCACCCATCATTTGTTAAAAAGCGCATGAAAGGCCGATCTTGGCGTTACGCCCCCTATCCCGACCACCACGATAGGTGAGATATTTCTGATCAAAAAGGTTATCGACACCAAGGTCCACACGGAGTCCATCGTATCCCATGACATCTTTGGGCGTCCAAGCCACGGCAAATCCATGGACATGATAATCCGGCACTGTGTCCGTGGAACCGTTCCACGGCTGATACCCCTTGGATTCTGCAGTATAGTCAGACTTCCAGGTCAGACCGAGATCGTACTCGGGAATATCAGTATACAAACGCAATCCTACCTGCTCCGGAGTCTGCCCCACGCGGGCGCCGGTGTCTTCGTCCATGCCCATAACCTTTCCATAAGTAAGGCTCATGGCATACCGCTCGTAAGCGTAATGCATTTCCGCTTCGTAGCCGAAACGACGCACACTCCCGGTGTTGACAGTCGTCCAACGCATGTTCGGCGCAACGCCACCGATAAACTCTGCGCTCTGAAAGTCTTTGATGGTTTCACGAAAGTATACCAATTTCAAACGCAACGGATCGTGCCCGGTAAAAACGCCGTCAAAGGTCAATCCGGTACCGTATTCCCAAGTCTTTGCCGTTTCCGGTTTGAGATTCGGATTGGGAACCACCTGGCCCAACCCCGGCCAATCCATAAAGAGATAAATCTCATTCAAAGACGGCGGACGAAATGATTCCGCATAGGTGGTAAAAACGTTGAGCCAACTCAGCGCCTTCCAGTTTACGGTCACCTTGGGACTGACCTTTGTTTCATTCTGACCAGGCCACGCGCCATTATCCACCGCACGGTTATATTTAGTATAACGAACAGCCGGAATAAGAGATAATCCAAAGGGCAAAGAGATGTCATCCTGAACAAACATGCCGAAATCCCAACCTGTGGCCTTAGGCCTGGATTCATCAGACACATGGTCCCGGTTGCCCTTCTGGTCGTTGATGTAATAATCCGTACCGGCAGTCAGGGTATGATAGAACGCGTCCTTGATGCCGAAGCGGAAGGTATTCTGAATGTCCCCCCCCCAGGAAACCATGGTATCGTCGAACGCCGTGCCGATGTCCGATTCATTGTAGCGGTAGGTATATTGCCCAACAGCACGCAAATCGAGCCAGCCATTGTTCGCGGGATCAAGGTTATAGTTGGCTGTGAATTGTGTCTGATCAGAACGGTATGAACTGCCGCTCTGAGTAGCATAATTATCCTTGAACTTATGAAGAGACAAAGAAGCGTACTGCCCGTCCGAGGGAGTCATAGACCCCTTCAGGAACTGGGTCGTACTATGGCCGGTGCGATGCATCACTGTATTTGTACCGTTCGGAGAGCTCGTGCGCATATGACCAAAATCACGGGTAGTAATATTGGCTACCAGGCCAAACAGATCGGAACCGACATAGCTTGTGGCGGAAAACCATTTCTGGGAATCCACGCTTTGATATCCGCTACCGATACGGGCACCAGCCTTTTCTCCCGACTTGAGGAAATCCTTGGCATCCTTGGTGCGCATGGCAATGACACCGCCGATACCACCGGAGCCATGCAAAGTGGATGAGGGGCCGCGCACGACCTCCACCTGCTTGAGCAGGTTGGGGTCCATGACCACCGGACTCTTAGCATTTCCAGCATTGTCGTTGTACTGCTGCTTGGCACCGTCTATTTTGATAATGGTCTGTTCGTCATCCAAGCCACGAATACTCGGCACCTGAAAATAGGTCGATGTACCTCCGGAAAAATCCACATTGGGAACATTGTCCAGCAGGTCCTTCAAACTCGTCGGTTGTTCGCGATTAATCTCCTCCTCTCCGATAACAGACACCGACGCCGGAGCCTCAAAAGCAGAGACTTCCGTACGGGTCGCGGAAATAACGACGGTATCAAGTATGATCTTGTTCTTTGCCTCTTCCTTGCTCTCGACATCCTTTTCGGCTTCTCCCCCCACGGCGATGCCAGGCAATGCCAAGACTATGATCATCAAGATGATCAGTTTGTTTACAAACCTCATAATAACATCCTTCTACAATTTAAAAAACCCTTCCAGGATTGCTCTTTCGAAGTACCTATGCCCCAAGAGCTTCGGCCCAACGCAACATGGCGCCGGGAATTTTAACAGGAGCACCGGGGCTACAGTCCGGCAGAACTAAGATGGCCTGATTGGCAAAGGCCGGGACCTTGAGAAGGTCAGGGTCAGCAGCGATCATTTTTTTCAGTGTGAGTTGAGGAACGTACGCATCGCCCAGTAAAGCAATGACATCAGGAGCAGCCACGTCCAGCCCTTCAAGGCTGTCAACGACCGTGAAGCCGAGACCAACCGTATCGCCTGTGGCCACATTGTCCCCCACGGATACGCATCCGGTAGGTTTGAGCACCAGCTCGTCGGCGTCTCCACCGGAATTTTCCACCATGAGAAACGACCTGTCGTAATTTTTATGAGACAGTCCCATGAGGACCAAAACCTTTTTGTTGAGATCCCGTGGCATGAGGCTTTGAGCCTCTTCCAACTCTTTTTCATATTGGGCAGCACGCTTCTCAGCGAGTTTATCGCGACTATAAATGACACCTGCCTGACGGATCGCATCGGACACCGACCCATTGAAATCAATGACATCCACGGAGTACCCATGATCGACAAGTTCATCCGCCATGTTCGCAGGGTTGGCCGTACTGCCGTTGTTTTCCAGAACAATATGGTTGATGCTCATCTTCTTGGCCGTGTAATGAAGGAGTTTGCGTTTCTCTCCCATGATGCACAAGACGCACTCCATATGTCTGCTGAACGGGTATCGCTCTTCGATCATAGGTACTGTGCCCGTGGACATAGCCTTGCAATAGACCCCTACTGCGCCGCATACATCCACGACCTTGTCCCCGATAAACACCGAATCCGCCATGGTTGGTTGCAATTTCATAATCTTCCTCACTTATTTGAATTTGATTCTAATTTTCATTTTCAATACAGATGGCTACCCGTCACGCAATCACTCACTAGTAGCCAGAATCACGCCAAAATCTGAGAAAGACAAATAATCAATAATATTAAGTGATTAAATCAAAATCAAGAAAAAATAAAAGTGGGGCTAAACAGCCCCACTTTTATTTGTAAAATCTCAAAAACAAATTATTTAAAATGGTTACGCACTATTAAGCAAAAACACCTCATATTGAGAAACTTTCACCCCACTCTTCCTAATTCTCGCTCTCAATTTCCAAGCCATACTTCCGTATTTTTGCGAAAAGTGTTCGCCGATCAATCCCAAGGGCCTTGGCGGTTTTTGTTCTGTTCCATTGATACTCGAACAGAGCAGTCGAGATGGCGTCTGATTCGCACCGTTGCACATGTTCCTGAAGGGTATTTCCATTCAAAGAGATTCGTTGCATGTCCGACGTATCAGTGTCGTTGCAAGACCGGGTTATATCCATAAACCCCAAGGCCATATATTGATGGATTTGGTTTTTCAATTCGCGCACATTACCTGGCCAGTCATAATCCATGATCACCTTGAGAAATTTACCCGGCAAAAAGCAGTCTTTGTCACTGCAATCAAGAAAATGAGCAACCAAAAGAGGGATATCTTCCTTGCGCTCACGAAGCGACGGGAGATGCACGGGAATGACATTGATACGATAAAAAAAGTCGGAACGGATATGGCCGTTTTTAACCATCTCAGCAAGATTCCTGTTGGTGGCGGCCACCACACGAATGTCCGGTTGGACCACCTCGCACCCTCCCATTGGTATGAAACCATCGCCCTCCAACGCACGAAGTAACTTCACCTGCATGGATTGAGGAATCTCGCCGACTTCATCAAGAAACAGGGTCCCACCGTGAGCGGCTTCCAAAAGCCCCTTCTTGTCCTTGTCCGCGCCGGAAAAGGCCCCTTTCCTGTAACCGAACAGTTCGCTTTCCATGAGATTTTCTGGAATGGCACCGCAGTTGACCGGTATAAAAGGTTGCATTTTCCGACTGCTGACCCGATGAATCTCCCTGGCCACCAATTCCTTCCCCGTGCCTGATTCACCATAAATGATGACGCTTTCATCGACCTGTGCGACTTGAATAATGGCACTGAATACCATCTGTATGGACGGAGACTTTCCAATCATATCGCCGAATCGGCAATTACTAAAATAATCACGGAATTCACTTATCTGGCACCGCATACCCGACTGAATTTTCTTGTAGCCTGAACAATCGGAAACCATCCCGTCCACATAAAGAAGTTTACCGTAAGCGTCATAAACCCCGACTCCCGAGTCCCAGACCCATCGGTCAGAGCCATGCTTGTGTTTGGTAACATAGGCCATGGAAAAGTTTTTTTTGCGCCGCGACATATGTTCGGATTCGTCTCTGAAAGCCTGTTGATCTGATGGATGAATGTAGGAAGCGTACCCTCTTCCGGCAGAGCCCATCATTTCATCAGGATCGAAGCCCAACAGCTCTCGGCAACCAGAACTGATGTAAACAATCGACCACTTGCCGTCATTGACACGTCGGTATGCCATACCCGTGACTGCATCAAGCAAAGAACGGGCTGACTCTGTCAACTCAACTTTGGCGTTGCTGCTTTCCGGTTGCGATGCACCAGCCGTTCCAATAAGCGCTTTCATGGAAATACTGTTGGTAAAAAGTGAAAGATGCCATACGCTAAAGAAAATGATTCTCAAAGTCAATTAGCAGGAATTTTCATGCTGGCAAAGGGCTTCCCGAGTACGCACTCTTGTTTGCAATGATCTATTGAGACTCTCTGCGACACTCACTTCAGCACAGTCAGTATTCCCCGCAAAAAAAGAGCCGCCAGCATCCGCCAGCGGCTCTTCTTCTTTTTACGAGGCTCTGACGATCAACGTGCCATCGTCGTCAGACTCCTCTTCAAGCTCCAACTCATCATCGCAATCGATGGAACTGGAGTTCTCGTCCTCGCCCATGGCGAAGAATACCGGTTGCAGCCAGAATACCGACAGCGACTCCGCCAATGAATGGCCAGAAGCCTCTCATGGTTATCTCCTTGTTTTAGATTTAAAACTCAGTGTCGCAACTGTTGCAGCGATATTGACCAATAACGTGATGATCCACATGCTCGCCAAGCTGTTTCCTACTGCAGCCCCGGCAAAGAAGCCTGCGAGCATACCGGTTAGGCCTCCGATGACTAGGCCGACACCTGTGCCGACTACCGCGAGATGATGACATTCTTGAGAGAATGCCATGAGGTCCTGTGCGAGCGGTTTGAATATTGATGTCTTCGATTCAGATGTCAGAATGGAAGGAGAAAAATCAGTACCCCCGACAAAGCCGGGAGATATCTCAAGGAGGTTAGGGGAATTAGGGAGGTGTCCTCATAATTACGAACTTAGGGGGACACCTCCCTA
>JAFLJW010000031.1 GCA_022712815.1 Pseudodesulfovibrio sp.
AAAGCGGTTACAGCTCTACACTGTAACCGCTTGAAATATCTGGTGCGCCAGGGAGGATTCGAACCCCCGGCCGTCGGCTTAGAAGGCCGATGCTCTGAGGTTAGTCGCCTTGTGTCCTGACTTGTTTTTTTCTTAGTTCCAAGCTTCTTATTTAACAAATGTTTATAAGGAGTTGGATTATGGATTGCGTTACCCCTACAGAGGCTTGGGATTTCTACTTGGAAAATAAAGGGGTGAGGTTGACTGGCCGAAGAACTGACGAGTCTCGATGGCAGCTCCATGTTGACCCGTATGTGGGCGAAATTCCCTTTCCTGAAATGAGAGCGATGGATGTGTTGAGCTGGCGAAGAAAGCTTGAAAATAAGGGGCTGAGTCCGCAGACCGTGAAGCACTGTATGGGGCTTCTCCGGAGAGTTGTCAGATTCGCTAGCAAGTGGGACTACTATACTGGCCCTGTCCCGCACTTTGAGCTGCCCACGGTCCACAACACGCGAACACGCATCCTTTCCCCAGGGGAAGGAAGAGTATTGCTTGATGAGCTGTCTCGCAGGTCTTTGTTGTGGCATGATATTTGTTTATTCGCTTTAAATACGGGCTTGCGGGCTAACGAAATATTCAGCCTACGCAAACTTGATATATCCGCTGATCTAGAATTTGTCTACATAATAGACCAGCGGCCCGGAATGAGTAAAACCGTGTCCAGAGCGTTGCCATTAAATACCTCAGCTCAGGGTGTGGCTCAACGCTATATGGGCGAGGGCAAGGGGCAAACACTATTCCAATACGCAAGTGGCCGTCCCATCACCTCTGTAAGCTCATCATTTGAACGGGCCGTAAAAGCATGTCGTTTCAACACAGGTGTTAAAGATCGTTTGCAACGGGTGGTTTTTCACACCTTGCGGCATACATTCGCTTCCCGCCTTGTGCAGAATGGTGTCAGCCTACAAATTATATGCGATTTGTTGGGGCATAAAAGTCTTAAAACGACTATGAGGTATGCCAAATTAGATGTTTCTCAGACACAAGGGGCGGTGAGGCTTCTTGATCATATTTAATAGGTTGCCAAGTTGGGTCAGGATTGTTTGAGTCATAATCTCTGAGAGGGGGGGGGAGGTCTCACTGGCAGAGCTGGGGAGCGTGCCAGGGATGATGGTCCTGTGCCGGGAAAAGGTCAGGCGATTCGAGGATGTTTTGCGGGAGATACTGGAAGGGTGACTTGATGCGGGAGGAGGAGAGTTGACTCTGTCCCTGATTCGAGACATTTATACATTACAAGTCACAACGGATTGAATTCTGCCGTGCTTTCGACTTGGTGAATCGTGAATGAGAAGGACTCGCCATGAAACAGGATAAGGAAAAAGCATTATTCATTGCCAACAAGGTCTTTACCGAGCTCGTCTTTGACGTGCAGAGCCTTGAGGGGATGCCGTTCACGATGCCTGAGGTGCAGACCTACATCCAGGGTGTGACTGTCGGAGGCCACAAGGTCTCGGATGTCGAGAAGCTCAAGCAGCAGAAGCTCGGCTGGGAAACGCTGATTGATCTGGTCAAGACAGACTCGTTCAGCCTCACCAAGGAGACCGCTTGCTCCATCCAGAAAGTCATAGGCAAGGGTGAAGCCTTGGAGCCTGGGCAATTTAGGTCAGGTCAGGTCGGCATAGCTGGCACCGAGTACAAGCCCCCGCATACGAGCGATCTTGATGAAATTTTCGGACGGGTGATCAAGGAAATACTGGAGCTGGAAGACGTCCGCGAGCAGGCCTACTGCCTCCACCTCGACTTCGCCCGTAACCAGTTCTTCTGGGATGGCAACAAGCGCACTGGCTTGCTCATGCTCAACGGCCACCTGATGAGCAACGGCTACGCGCCGCTGTCAGTGCCAGCCAAACGGCTCACCGAGTACAACGCTGGCATGATCAAGTTCTACGAAAGTGGTGAACGAGGTGAGATGATGACCTTTTTGAAAGAGTGCCATGAGGCTATGTACGGACGGTTTGCGTAGTATCGATCTAGAAAGATGATGGTTGTGATAATTTTAACCATACCCACTAGACAGATTCTACAAGTATAGCTTAGCTTATTTACAAACTGAGAGTGGACGATGAACAAGACAAAAAAGAAATTAACTGTTCGTTTTTTTTCAATAAAAGCAAACGATAGCTTTTTTGATGATTTTATTTCTATCCATCACGTAAATCAAGCCAATGAAAAAAATGCTCGAATCATCAACGTTAGGGGAAAGAAGCACTTAATAAAAATTCATAGCGAACTACAGCACAATGAGAAAAGCGTCTTTATGCTTTCTGTTGTGCGAGAACGTAACACTTGGCAAACAAGAGCTTTGGGGAATGGGAAAATATCGGGCATCCCTCTCAATCAAGGGATAATTGGTGATCCTTACTATTTTTTACTTGTGCCTGACGACAAGATTATTATTGGGTTCACTACCGGGTTGAGTGGGAGCTTAAAAAGTGTAGCAAATGCCACTTTGCAACAATTCAACAAAGACAGAACCTCAACAGTTGCCTTGGATTTTATTTCCAGAGACACAGAATTTTCCAAGTTTGAAGAGCTAAACAACTTCAGTCTACTCTACTTTAAGGTGACCCCCACATCTCTCGGTTCAACCAACATAGCAACCCCTCGTTTTCTTAGTGAGCTAAGTGCCACTCCTTTCATGGCTGGTAATTCACAAATAGCTTTTACGTTGACTGATATTGGTGAAGACGGATTGTCTGAAAGTGATCTTGTTGATATCGTCAACTACTTAGCTGAAAACGATGGATGTAGTGCTTTGATGGTGCAAGGTTTGGATGAAAACGAAAATAAAGTTCGTTTGAACTTTCGGAAAGCATACGCTCTGTTTCAGACCATCATTGAAGTTCGAAGCAAATATGTTGAAGAGATAAAAGCAAAAGAAGTTCTATTTAGTGCCATTACCTATTTTGAGAAGGCTAACTGATTAAATCCTCAATTTCTCGCATTGTGACTACGTGTAGCGTGTCAAGCCTTCCCTTTCCAAACAATCGCCTCAGCGTTTCAAACGAACTAGCTACGACATCTCTAGGCAGCACCCTATGTATTTCCAATGCGGTTTCTCTAGAAAGACCTAGATTGACCAGACTAATTACGCGATCTTCGCACCCTCCGACCTCAATGTAGGAATAGAGTTTAACCTGCGATAAATCACTTGCTTTCTCTCCTAGAATGTCTGTTATGAGAGCATGATAGCAACGTAGGGCTGAGGACATTCGGAAGCGAACATCAGTATTAACCACTTTAATCACACTTCGGACACTGCTGTCACAACTTGTGAAGTTGTCATTTTTCTTGTCAGTCTTGATTTGTTCAATGATCATTTTCTTTAAAGAATCACCTCGCATCCACTTCGCTGCGATAACACAAGCGTGCTCTATGCTATAGGCTTCTTTAGGCAAAAATATTCCAGCCTCAAACAGCTCGTTACAAACGAACACTAGCTTTGGATACAATTCTGGTGACATCGGGTGGGGCAGCATCCAATCTGCTAAATCATCTTGCTTTTGGATTGAATTATACAGTTTATTCTGCTGAATGAAGCCAACAGTTGGGTTGGCTTCAAGGGTAAATGTATCAACTTTGAGAGCATCATATGCCTGCACGATATGTTTTTCTAATCGCTGTTTTCCTGCTGCGTCAAGCTTAAGCTCGGGGGCATCTAGTGTTGTAGATAGTATTTCCCCATCGAACTCTTTCAATAGCTTATTTGCAATAGTGTAATACGAGAATTGATTGTCAGATGTGTGATCATATTTCCCATCGAGGGCTTCAAGAACGTCATCAAGGTTGTCATTTAGCACTTTGAAATATGTAGGGATTTGATCTGCAATCTCTTCGCGTTCATCAAAGTAGTCTTGATAGGCCCATTCGTGTTGTTCAATTAAAAAAATGTTACCTGCAAAATGTTCCAACATGCGCCCAGCCCTACCCGTTATGTTGTCTAGTTTAACATCTTCAAGTCTTGCTGAAGGTTCACCCCTTGGTGTTTGCTGGGTAGGGTTTGTTAAAAACAAATTTTTCGCTGGGAGATTTACTCCTTCTGCCAGGGTGCTTGTACAGACTATAAAATCTACTTCACCTTCGCGGGCAAGGGCTTCAACCATCGTACGAACTGCGCCAGGAAGGGGACCATAATGAAATGCAACACCTTTTCGTAGGCAGCTAGCAAGACTGAAGTCTTCATGGAGGAACCGTTCGACATAATCTGCCGCTTCTTCTAGGCGTTGTGAACCTTCTCTTTCTGCAAGGAGAGCGGCTAGGCCACTAGCGGTGTGTTCGCAGTAATTCGTTTGATTCCTGTAGATGATATTGCTCTCTCCTTGCCCTAATCGGCAAACAACATCCTGGAGTTTCTTGTCCTTGAACCCTTTAGGGATGGATATTTTTCTATCGCTGCCGATTCTCGAAATATGAATATTTTTTCCTTTAAAACTAACAGGCATTATAATCTTAGCGACAGGAGAGTGTTTAGTCTTTTTCTTTTCAAATTCAACGCCATCAAAGACAGAGTCAAAAGCATTTTGGTAACGTTGAGATGGCATACTTACAACTATCTGCGGATTGCTTCCCTCAAGTATTTTTTGAAGTGTCATGTGTAGTAAGACGCCTCTGCTTTTGTCAGAAATATTATGGGCCTCATCCACGAAGAGATAATCAAAATATAAGTCGCCAGCCTGTAGGACCTCGAACAATCTTTCCTGTGTCATGACGAAAAACGTCTTTTCTTTAAATGGGCCTTCGCTGGGGACTGTGCAGATTCCAATGTTCTTTTCGTGTTCTTTCCCTTTTGCTATTTCATGTATTTTCCCTGCTAATTCAGAAATAAGAGCTCTTGTCGGGACAACCACAGCAGCAAAGGCTCCATCACTTTCAATGACCTTTTGCATAAGGTATTGTAGTATAAGGTGCGTCTTGCCAGTTGAGGTTGGTGCTGAAGTAATAACATCGTGGTCAGAGGCAAGGTCTTCCCATAGGGTGCGCTGATAATCTGTTAAAGGGTGGTCAATTTCATTGACTGTATTAAGCTCTTTTCTCAAATCTTTTTTGGTTTCATCGAATATGCTCACCCTGCATTTCACACCAGGAAACCTGTCTTTCAAAAGCTGTGCATTAGGGAAGTCGCCAGTTTGTGTAAAAACACTATCTGCAATTGCTACAATTTCCCCAATGTTGTCGTTCGAAACATGCAAGAGCATGGAAAGTAATGTAGCTCCTTCATTGATATAGTCTTCGTCTTCTGAAAGATAAAAGAATTGTATTGCAGTGGCTAACTTCTTAGCAATCTTGTCGTTGAGAACGTACTCTTCATTGGCAATCGTATAAATATATGCTTGAAATAACTCATCACATGCAAGGGTGAAATCTTTGTTGTCAGCAATCTGTGACGATAATTTTTTGTAAAACTGGCTCACTTTTCAACCCCCATATGCGATATGAAGCCTTCAACAAGATCGTCTAATGACGAAAAAGGAAGAAGAATAAGCGCCGTTTTGTCTACGTCATTCTCTTGAGTAGTCATTTTGGAATAAAAATCCTCAACGTGACTTTTCGCGATTTCAACATACTGCTCTCTATAGATCGCTTCATCTTCAGAGAAAACGTTGGGTTCAACAAAACCGATAAAACATGGCGCATGCAGTATCTCAGGAAGATTTTCGTTCTCTTCTAAAAATGGGTCCAAAAGGTTGACTAATTCATCTCGTACATCATCCTCCATCTCAGGGAAGTCAATGTAACTGTCAATAAGATCAAATTCATCAGAGTATTTGTCCATGAAATTGGATATTGACTTAGAAGCAGATGTGGCAGCATTCGAAAAGCTTTTGTGTAGCTTGGACTCACCAAGGTATAATCGTAATTCTCCATCTATATATTGCGCATGAACAGCGTCTGCCCCAAAAACAGCTACCCTTCTCGACGTTTTAAGAGATATCTTACTCAATATTTTGGGAGCATCGAAATACACTTCCAACAAGGTAAACAACAGGAGCTCGCCAAGCTCACCCTTAGCAGTGTGCTTGCTAATCTTCCGAACAGCTTTTTTGAAGAGTTCTTCAGGGGCTTTGTCGCTCTTAATGGATAGCTTCTTCTCGATCTCTGTGCAGGAAAAAACGAAGCGAGTCAGTATGCTTTGCTCAATCACATCAAAGAGAGCAGAGTGTTCGCACACGCCATCTGTGCAAGGAAGATATACAAGCAAGGTTTGAACAGGTTTTCCATCCCGCTCAAAATTGACATCTAATTCACGAAGGACTTTTCTAATTCCTTGAGCATTCTCAAGTTGAGTCATAAGTCGTTTAGCCATTTAGCCGTCCTGTCATAACAAAAATACTTCGAGTGCATATCGGAACACAAATCATAAATCGTATGCTTCAACTAGTTAATCGTCTTTATCAACTTGATGTTGGCACCAGCCACAATAGTTGTGATAGCTCACTTCAAACACTTCCTTGCCACAATCTGAGCAGGTTATTTGTGAAGATCCGCCATCTTCATCTGTTTCATACAGCAGGCCATCGCTATCAAGATGGTGCATTTCGTCACTTAATTGGACAGCGCTTTCTCCACACTCTACACAATCGTAGTCAGCTAAAGAATCATTTCCACACCTGCTACATTCTCGTTGAGACATATCGATCACTCCTAGCTTGAGGTATACTAAGAGGTCTATATACGCCTGCATGAATCTCAAGGCAAGTTAAGACTAATAAGCTCGATCGACTTATGATGCTCTTTGTTGATTGTAGAGGTTGTCCAGTTTTCTGGGACTATGTCAAGTTTCCTAATAATTCCAAGTATACTCCCCTGCCACTCCAGGGCATCCCCCTGCACCCCAAATGTATACCAAGGTGTATACCAAGGGTAATCATCCCATTTTTAATAGCTCTTTCAAGTAGAGGCTATGCGGCCCTTCTCCGTTTTTGCATCGGGGTGATGCCACCAATGCCCATGTTGGGCCGTTCGTTGTTATATGTCCAGAGCCATTTCGTTGCGTGAGGATTGAACTCACGACCTACTGATTACGAGTCTGTATTCTATGCCGGAGACAGCCCCAATAGTCTCCTCAAGCTTTCGCAAAGCAAAAAATTAGACATCTTCCGCAACCATACGCAATCTTCATACACCCACGCGCTACGATAATGTATCTTAGTATACCTCTTAGCAAACATCGTACAACATACTATAATATCAAAATAATATGACATTATTGCCTACGGTGTGCTACATTTTCATGGAGTCCGCAGGCAGGACAGGTAAGGTAGGCCCACTTCCAGTGTGACTCCCTTACGGCCTGCCCCAGCCATTGGGCTGGGGTGGCTTATTCGCCTCCGGCTCAACGTAGGAAATAAGAACCAGGAGCGGGTGGATGCCCACCAATAAATCAGCGGTAAAATTGTACGTCTCCGGAGACGAACACATGGGGATCATCACCAAGGCTGGCCAGTGTGGTTTGTCCGTGTCCGAGTTTGGGAAACGGGTCTGTCTCGGCTATCCCGTAAAAAGTATGATCGACCAGAAAGCTATCAGGGAAGTGGCGAGGGTTGGCGGCAATCTGGGCCGACTCGGTGGCCTTTTAAAAATGTGGCTGACCAATGATGATGAGTACGCTCAGGACGTGCGGGAATTGCTTGACCAGGTGAGGGAGTGCCAGGTCGAGTTGCGGGAGACGGTGGGCAGGTTATGATAAGCAAGGTCATTTCAAGGAAGCCCGGAAACGACAATTACCGGGGACTGGCCAAGTACATCGCTGACGCCAGCCATGAGGGTGAAAAGTGCCTTATGGCGTGGACGGAAGGATGTTGGGCCGGGGATGATTATGAAATGGCCATAATGGAGATTGAGGCTACCCAGGCTCTTAATCAGAGGAGCAGGAAGGCCAAAACCTATCACATGATGATTTCCTTCAGGCCGGAAGACGAGGGCAAGCTGACGGACGAGGTTCTGAAGGAGATCGAGCAGGAATTCGCCAAGGCCTTGGGGTTCGAGGAGCACCAACGGCATTGCGGGGTCCACAAAAACACCAACAATATTCATATGCATGTGGCCTACAACATGATTCATCCGGAGCGGCTGACCAGGCACGAGCCGTTTCGGGATTATTGGAAGCGTGACAAGGCCTGCCGGAAGCTGGAAAGGAAGTACGGACTGGCCATCGACAATGGTCGTCAGCAGGAGGTTGAACCCAGGCGGGATAACGACCGAGCTGACACCTACGAAGCGCATTCTGGCCAGCAGTCTCTTGACTCGTATGTGAAGGAGCGCAAGGAGTACATCGTCGAGGCCATGAACCGTGCCGATGGCTGGCAGAGTTTTCAGATGAGCCTTGCCGAGATCGGCCTGGAGGTGCGCACCCGTGGTAACGGTTGTGTGTTCAAGGATAGGCATGGCCGCCATGCGATTAAAGCAAGCAGCCTTGGCCGGAAGTTCTCCAAAAGCGCACTTGAAAAACTGTTTGGCCAATACCAATTACCTGACAGAATTGACCAGGTGCCGGAGAAGGAACGGTACGAGAGAAAGCCCCTTCAGCAACACGCCAAGACTGAGGCTTTGTTTGTGGAATTCACCACCGCCATGAACGCGCCTCGCATCATTGATAAATCCGTACCGAATTGGAATACCTTTCTTCGGCAAAAGGCCGCAGGTGGGGATACAGATGCTCTTGACGTGCTCCAATCCAAGCCATCGGTCGGCAGCACCGTGCAGACACGCCAGAGGACTCTTTCGCCGCTTGTGCGCGAAGAACCAGACTACAGCGATCCGCTTGTCATTGAGAAATTTCTGCAAACGGCTCTGGAGGAAATCACGGGGCGGTTGGGACTCTTTGAAAAGTCCGTGTTGCATAGGGAAATCAGCACCTATGCCCAACTAAGGGGTGTTCCACTGAAGGGGAACGATATCACCACCTTTATGAATCGGCCTGACGTGGCCATAAGGTTTGTGGTTGTCCCTGGAAGCGATCTGGCGAGGCCGCTGAATACGACCAAAGCCTTGTTGCAGGCCGAGACAGATAATCGAATTTACCTTGCCCAGGGCCGGGGCCGTTTCCCTCTTCAGGAGAAAGCGAAGATTGCAAAGGAACTGGACGCAGCGGCCAGCGAATTATTCAATTTCACATTCGCCGGAGAACAGCGAACCGCCGCCCTTGGCATACTCACATCCGAAGATTTCATTACATGCGTTCAGGGCGATCCCGGAACAGGCAAGACGACTATGCTCAAGGCGGTTGTGGCCACTCATGGCGAGAGTCAGGTTGTCGGCCTTTCCACGGCTGGCATTGCCGCCAAGAAGTTAGGCGATGAAACCGGGGTTTTATCCATGACTATTGCTAGATTCTGTATTGATTATGAACGCCGTCAGCTCGCCCTGGAATCCGATATGAATGAGCAAGTCCTGCTCGATACGGCTTATATCGAAACCGCCTTTGCCAACAACCGAGGGATGTTGCTGGTAGACGAGGCCTCAATGACGAGCAGCATGGATGCCAACAGGCTATGCCGGATTGCTGCCCGTGAAAAAGCCAGAATCGTGCTTGTAGGCGATACGAGACAGTTGCCCGGCGTAGGTGCGGGTAAGCCCTTTGAACGCTGGCAGGAGCAAGGCGCACCCACTTTGCGGTTATCACAAATTCGCCGCCAACAGAGCGACCAGGAGCGTGCTGCCGTTGAAGCCGTGACTTTGCGTAACAGCGTGACAGAAGCCCTTGGCCTTCTGGAAGCCGCGCCTGACTCTCAGGTTGTGACTATCTCTAAAAAAGACGAGAGGATGGGGGCCATAATAACGGAGTACATGCACCACTCTGACCGGACTGGCCAGCCGCCTTTGCTCATCACTTCGCTGAACAAGGATCGGTTGATTTTCAATGAGCATATCCGGGCGCAGCTCAAGACCCGTGGGCTTGTGGCCACTCAGGATCACGAGCAGACCATTGAGCTTCCGACCGGTGAAATACAAACCCGTGCAATGGCTGAAGGCGACGAGATATTCTTCATGCGGAAGCTTCCACAGACGGAGATCGTCAACGGCACCAGGGCGCGGATCACGAAGCTGGAAGGGACCGAGTACACCGTGGAGCTGACGGACGGCACGACCGCGCAATTCAACGGTGAAAGCTTCCGGCACTTCGATCATGCCTACAGTCTGTCTACGTACAAGGCGCAGGGGCAGAGCGTTGACACGCACGTCATATATCATGCTCCGTCCTATTCGCCGCTCCTGACCCGCAACGAGTTTCTGGTTGGGATTTCGCGTAACAAGTACCATGTTTCCATCTACACGGATTCACGTGAAGACATGCTTGCAAAGGCGCGTGAGCTGGCGATCAAGGAGACTGCCCTTGAAACCTTTGAGCGCGGAAAGCTTCGGGCGAAAGGTTCGCCGTACTTGAAGGCCTTGGGCAAGATCGCCGGCGAATACGCTTCTGCCACCGAGCGGGCCGGTGAAGAGCGAAAGCAAGCCATACGCGATTCAAAAGAGTGGCGCATGGTCCCCGACATCGAGCGCAAGCGGATCAATGCCTTGTACCAGGCTGCACGGGACGGGCTTTTCGATGGATTGCGGCAGGCTGAAGGGATTCCCTTGGAACAAAACAGCCTGGAAGCTGAAGTGCGGCTGAAGCACCAGGCGTTCATGAAGCGCGTCCGGACGCTTGATGCAGTTCAAGGAGAGGGATGGGGCAAGGCCCAGGCCGAGAAGCGCGGAGCTGAATATACATTTGCTCAGGACATCGAGCGCAACTATGCGCCCGGCGGGATCAGGACCAGTTGGGAACCTCACCGTGAGGAAGGGGATATCTTTGAACGAGACGATGTTATCATGCCGGAGAAGAGGGAGCTATTCAAGGAATACCGCTGTGAGGTCATAAAACGCCGTGCCGCTTTCGACACAATCCGGGAGGAGCAGAAGGACCGTTATACGGAGCTGCGCCGAAAATGGCGCATCAAACGAGCGAGGTGGAAACAGGATACAAAGCTTTTACCCCGCGACACCATGCAGTTGGTTTCATCATCCAAATCCCGGCAGCTTGCCGAAGAGGAAAAAGTTCGGTCAGAGTTCACGGCGCAGCGCAACCAGTTGCGTGAAAAAGCCCCGTTTATCGGCTGGGCCGGGTTCGTGCATCACAAGGCAAAGCATGGCAACACGGCGGCCATGAATATCTGGAGCACCATGGGCGACATGATGCCACGCTCAATGGACATGGAAGCCGACCCAGAGCACATCATGGACACCCTGGAACGCCGCGTGGATAACCGTGGCAACACGCCTGGCCCACCGAAAATACGGCTCCCATTTCATCCAACAGGGAACCGGTACAATGCTTGCCGGAAGACGGCAAAATGACGACATCGTGTACACCCTCGCCCCCGGAGTGCATATCTGTGAAACAGAAAATGCCGTGTCCTTCACTGCAGAGAGCAATGGCGCGAAACAGGCCGCTTTAGGTCTGGCCGGGCGCAAGTTTGAGGGCCGGGATGTAAAGGTTACGGAGAAGGGAATAATCGCTGGGGTTGAGAAGGTGGTTGAGTTGGATGTGGAGCGTATGCCTGAGAGGGGTATCGGCGAGTAATAAAGTTGAGAACTGTTACCCAAGCCAAAAGGTTGCTTGGCCTCTTGAATGGCATTCAAGAGGTCGGGTGTTCGATTCATCTCAGCTCCACCAATGATTATAAAGGCTTAGAAGGTTTTCCTTCTAAGCCTTTTTTCGTGGAATATACAAAAGAATATACAAATGAAATCTTGGGGAATGAAAAGGTGTGAGCTCTAAACCGGCCACCTTAAAAAACAAATGCTTAGTGGTACAAATCAGGGCCAACTTCTGTGGCAATAGAAAAGTTAGATGCAATATGCTTTCGATTAGTTGAGATCGCAACGGACTCGATCGTTGAAGTGTTGCAAATTACTTTGCTTCCTCTTTCGGAATCTGTGAGCGTTTTTTCCATTTTAAATGGAAGCCCTCATATGGGAGAAGTCCCGTGTTGATTTCATATTCAACATGGTTATTCCTTTTCGTAGGATGAATGCCATTCCCGTGATTTTCATGATGGGTTTCGATCGCATAATCCGCTTCGGATGTTAAATTGTTGATTATTATGACCAAGTCGGTTGCTGGGTCATACGTTAAAAAAAGTTCAGATCCATTGATTGGGTATTCAATCTCAAAATGAGAGATTACTCTTGCGCTACTCAGCGGCTTAATAGAGGTTTCAATCTCAAACCCTCTATTGTTGACAACTCGTCCATTATTGTCAGTATCAATTGGTGTGTTGTCTATTTGGAAGCTGGCATTTTTGTAATTTTTCCCATACGTTTCAATTATAATTTTCCATGTAGTTGTATCGTCGCAGCGGTTAAAGACATTGTATGAATAGTCAACATTTAGCCATATATAACCATCTCGACTGTCTTCCATGGCGATGTTGTAAACAATATTTGTCTTGTAGAACCTATTTCTATTCAGTTGTGAAATTATAGCTGTAGAAATAGCATCCGGATATGGTTTTTTCATATCTAAATCTTGCTTTTTGCAACTAATAATAAATACACCTATAAAAATTGTGAATATTAAAGAGTTGTAGGTTGTGAATGCAATTTTTGATGTTAATATCAATGAGTATTTTTCGTGTGTGAGAATGAAAATCTCTATTGCTGCCAATGGCAATATAATCAAAAAAGTGTATAGAACTGATTTCAGTCGATTGGGGCTAACAATGTCTTTGAAGGCAAAAACAATACACAGAGTGAGTGCCATTGTGATAACCCAAGCTGCAGAATCTATTTTATCATTAAGGCCATAAGACACAAAAATGATGGGAGCAACAATCGCTAGTTGTGTATAATATATACCAAATTCTTTTAGTATCTTATCAAAGAAAGTTCCCACTGGAGGATTCCCTTGTCGTGCTATAGGTTGTTGTAGATATGATGCCGGGCTTGCTGATTGCACTTTCGTGTTTTGTACATAGTTTGTGGCTTATTCTGAGTTGTTAGGATTATAGGCGCATTTTGATCCACACGCACTCCCATATTTTAAACCAGTTTTGATGTGGTTCGATCGGAGAGAAGTGTCCTCATTTGGGACTGGAGCAGAGCAGGCGCCATGATATTGTGCCCCACAGTATCCGCTGACAGTTCGTGTGTCCTGGGCAAAATCAATCCCGCTAGGCGGTGATGGTGGGATAGAATCTGTGATGTTAAGTTTTTTGATGAAATTTTTCATGTTGCCTCCGTTTTGAAAGGTGTGATTATTTCGCTTCCATAGTTTGTCCAGTAGATGGGACATCCTCCTGAACATTCGGACCAATACTTACAATCTTTGCATTTTGGAGAAGGGTAAGCATTTATCTCATCGTAATATTTTAATATTTCTTCACTGTTTAAAAAGTTTAATAGTGATGATGGATCGTGAAAATCTAAGCCGTACTTACCTATAGGATAGTCGAAAAGCCCATTGCACATCAAGAGATTACAATAAGTGTCAAAAATTAGGCCATTACGCCTTTGAAGTTGGCAAACGCTTGTGATCTGGTTCCTTGTCTTGAGTAAAGTGATAAAATCCTCTGGCCAGAAGCAGAATGGGATTGTCATTTCAACGAGCAAATTGCCATTAGTTATCTTATGTATTTCTGCATAGTTTTTTAGTATTGTTTTGACTACGCTATCGTGTGGTATAATAAAAGACGTATTGCATTCTTTTTTTGACACAGGTGGGTGACAGAAGTCTATTTTAACTCCGCTACATCCATGGTCAATAGCCATTTTGACAAGTTCTAGAAGGTTGTCCTCGTAGAATTTGTTGTATGTTATACTTGAGTAGATCGGTGTAAAGAAGTCATTGTAACGTTTTATCCCAGTTCTAATTTTGTCAAACATTTCTCCTGAGACACCTGCTACTTCTGACAACTGCTCGGCATTTCCAGCTTTAATTGATATGCCTACACTAGTACAAGGATGATTGGTATATTTCTCCCAAAAAACATCGTTCGCAAACATCGCTCCATTTGTAATCAATACAGTTTCAAAATTTAGAGTGCGACAGAAATCATTAAAGTTGAATAAATGATCCCAAAGGGTAGGCTCTCCACCCAATAAGCTTAAGGTCTTAACCCCCATTTGAGATATAATAACGGCTAATTTTTTAGCTGATTCTAGACTCAATTCATCATCTTTTAAATAGTCTGTGTCCTTAGCGTAGCACCAGACACAACGGAATTGACATTTCCGGTTAACGTTAAGCCAAGCACATAGAGGGGTAACAGGATGATGTTTCATTGTCATAATCTGCTAATATAATAATAGATTTTATTAAAATTAGGTAATAGCATATAAAAATCATTGTGAATTACTTGAATGCTAGTAATCATAATCATGTTCCTGAGCTTCAAAGTTTACGGCGTCTGGAATATCTGTTTCCCAGTTAATTAATGCCTCAAAATTTCCTGAATCTGAATCGAGAGTGTATATAAAACGACCTGAATCTCTCTTAACATCCTTTTCCTTTTTATCCCAATCAAAAAAATCACCTGTATCAGAGTCTTTAAACCAGGAGTGCGGGCCACTAAAGCTGACATTTGCGGTGTAGTTTATTGTGATATCCGCAGAAAACGATGTAGTCGTCGCCCGTTTCTTCAATGAATATATCAACTGGATCAATCATCTTCAGCTCCACCTTGAATATTTAAGACTTAGAAGTTTTCCTTCTAGGCCTTTTTTGGGGGATATACAAAAAACACACATGATATCGGGTGGATGTAGGTGGCTTTTCTGAGCGCTAGATACTACCTCTTTTGCCTTTTAACGCTTCTAGCTCATCGCGCTTTAAATCATACCCAGTTTTATTGATAAGATCTTCTGCCAACGCAATATTTTTATTTGCTTCTTCATGCTCATCCATAACCAAGTGAAGGTGAGCTGATTCAAGGTAGAAGTCGACAAGATGCAATTGCATATCTCCGGATTTGGAGATTTCGAAGGCTTCATCAAGATCATTTCGGGCATTATTATAATCTTTTGATTTGCGGAACCATGCTGCTCTGAATATTAAACTTCTAGCGATGTGATCTTGACGATCCGCCATGCGTAGACCATCCACGGCTTTGTCAAAATACTCTTTAGCAAGTTTAAAGTCCGGACCAGCATCTGATTGACGATAAATATTGGCGCGACCTAGTGTAAGATTATCAAGTGCAATTGAGAGGGGGTCGTTTCTTTCGATTGCAATATTGATGGTTGTTTCAGCCCGCGCTAATGCTTCTGTATACTTTTCCTGTTTGAGCAGAAGGTCGCAAAACAAGAAACCTCGCAATGAGTACAAATACTTGAATTTAGGTTGCCACTTTTGTTGCAGTAACTCAGCTTCTAAAAATAATGTGCTTGCCATATTAATTTGGTCATTTCTGTGTAGAGCATCTGCTAGAGCAGTCCTGCTTGCTATACTCCGAAGATCTTCTCTGCTTTTGTCAGCATATTCTATTGCTTCTTTTCCATATTTTATTGCAGTTAGGATATCGCCGGAGCTAAGGTGAAGCTCACTAATATTTTCTGCATTCGTAGCGGCTTCATTCCAGTCCTGGAATCTTATACTGTGTATTAGCCCTCCTCTCAGTGCCTGGATAGCTTCTTGCTTTTGCCCTAAAGCTCTTAAGATATATCCCGCCGATCCTAGTACTTCTAACTTGAAAAAGACTGATATGTTGTCTACAGGTTTATCCCACTGTGTATCAAAAAAGTCTGCTAATGTAGCTAAGTTTGCTCCCAACGCTCCGAGAACTTTAAGGCTATAATATTCTGACTTTCTTTGAATTCGTTCCCAATAAACAGCCATAGCCTCCTGGTATTTATTCGCTTTACATCCATGTGAAACGGCTAAAAAGAGGGGCTCCATCTCGACTAGCGTGTCGGGAAGAGTTTTGTTGGGAATATCTCGGTAGTACTCATATAATTTACTGTTAGCCGCTATCCAGGCGTTAGGATTTTCATTTTTCAGTTTTTCCTGAAAATGCTCACGTACCAGAGGATGACAGTCCAATATGTCACTATGGTATCCGTCTTCTGCCCCTAGCAAACCTAATTCTCTGAGACGACTGACCGCATATTTCCATTGAGCCCAAGACAATTTCCTCTGAGTGTCGGTCAATCCCACGATTTCTGGTGGCTTTTTTAGGGATTCAATAGCATCACCAGTGGCCGGCCTGT
Source organism: Pseudodesulfovibrio sp. (assembly GCA_022712815.1). Taxonomy (GTDB): domain Bacteria; phylum Desulfobacterota; class Desulfovibrionia; order Desulfovibrionales; family Desulfovibrionaceae; genus Pseudodesulfovibrio. The sequence continues at coordinate 16,228 of JAFLJW010000031.1, forward strand.
CAAACAATCCCATCATCCGGATGATATCAAGTTCTGGCGTCCCAATTAGCCATTTTTCATAGCTCTCCATGACACGTCGAGCATGGCCTCCGAGTTTTTCTTCTTTCGTAAGGGCTGGGATTATCTCTCGCATACTAATGTTGCCATTATGCACGATTGCTAGATACCTACCAAGAAGACTCAATGCCAGAGCGTGACCGCCAAAATTGATTACAGTTTGTTTAAGTTCACCCTTTGTTCCCTTAACTCCGAGATGATGTAGAAACTGTGCCCCTGCATCCTCGGTTAAGTTTTCTAAGTCCAAACTCCGAACAGTTTGATTGCCGGTATCTGCTATATCAACCAAATGGACGCGGGTGGTGATGACGCACAGTCCAGGGTTGCTTCTGCGTAGTTCGCGAGTAAGTGCTTTAACTCCTTGATCCTTGAGTTTCCCAAACATGGGGCCAGGTGGATATTGCAATGGCTCCATGCCATCCAGAATGAGCAGGGTTCGTTCTTTCTGAATTAACTCAGCAAGTCGTACACCTTTATCCCAAGGTGAACCGGCAGACGGGTCTGGGTCGCCGAACCATTTCAAGGTATGTGCAAAGAATTCTTCCGCTGATACCTGAGTGCCTTCTTCTGCCCCTTGGCTATAGAAGGACCAGCCATATACTTTACTGGCACCAGTGTAACCATTTATTGATATGTGATTTAGCCAGTGTTTAACTAGTGCGGTTTTTCCCACACCACCGAAGGCAACTACTGAAATGATATTCGTTTCACGGTCATTCCAGACTTGCTCCATAAGCCCTAATTCGGCTTCCCTGCCAAAGAACTCCCCTTCCGTTGTTGGCAGACGGGAAGTGGATACTCTGAGGCTTGAGTCTTGCTTAATTGATGCTTTTGTTTGCTCCAGTAGATAACTTTTAAGCTGTTTGTATGAAATGTCGCTTTTATTATCTGGGACAGAGATTGTTCCATGATTTTTTTTTGGAATTACAATCGGAGTAATGTAATAATCTCTGTGGGAACTTGCTTGTGTTACGATTGAATCTATTTCTCCATATGCATATTGAAAAGCGTCGCTAGTATATTTATGTCTAGATTCCCATCGTTTGTTCATTTCTGTTAAATAACTTGAGTTTTTTATTAAATCTTTAGTATGAGATGAGCTTATGTTGAAAAAATCTGCAATGCTAGCCAATGTTGATCCGTTGCTTGGTGTTGCAAAAAAAAATATTCCTTTGACATTAGAACCTTTACTGAATGTATCCAAATCTAAAATATATTGCTTTGCGACAATTCCTCCCATGGAGTGTGCTACAAAGAAAATAGATTCGTATGATTGCCAATCAGCATTGACTTTTGAATCTAACATTAGCGCTAACTTTGGAATGCCTTCTCTGCAGAAATCTGCCCATTTGCTAGTATGATATTCAAAATAATCAAAATCATATTCGCTCGATAGGATTTTATCTTCAGAACAAAGCCGCAGCATTTTTGCCCAAGTTTTTTCATGAGTACTTCCCAGTCCATGGATAAAAACTGCTAGTCTATTCTTCATGCATTCCCATCTCCATAAGTTGTTTCATGACTTTAGGTCGTATTTCTATGTGTAAAGTGCCCTTATAATAGGTCCATTGCAAAGTAGAGACTTCTGCCTCAAACTAGGAGCAGGAGTTTATATGCGCAAATCGAAATTCAGTGAGTACCAGATCGTCAAGATCTTGAAATCCGTTGAAGGCGGCAGGACGGTCGTCGATGTTTGTCGAGAACACAGTGTTAGGGTGAGCCTGTACTTCATGAACAAGCTTGGTGGCAGCCTAGGCTGACCCCGATGAAAAGCCAAAGTGCTTATCAAAGGGGCGGGTCCATCCCATTGCTTCTGTTTGCGATCCACACACTGTAGGAGGCATAGCCAAAGGAGAATTCTCTCTGATTTGCAACACGCTACATCGAAAGCCCTCTTTCCATTTCCTTTTTAATCCCCAAGGCCTCGCGTTGCAAGTCCTTGTACTGTTTGTTGGCCGTAGCGAGGTTTATCTTACGCTGCCGGAGGATGTTTTTCTCTGGAACAGAGGAGACGCCACGGAGGCGATTGGTGAGTCGTGCGGTGTGGGAGCGGATGAACTTGCGGCAAGCATCCAGGGGCAATCCCTTTTCCTTGTCTTTGCTGGAAAAGGCCGCTGTGGCTTTGGCATAGCCAGTGTGGTCATTGGTGACGAGTGCAAAAGCCTTGTTTGCATCCTCCAAATCAGCCAGAGCTTGTTTGACGCTGTTCATCAGGTCAGGGGGATTGGCGTACGTCTCTCGCTCCTGGAGGAGAAGGATTTTTTCCACGCCAAGGATTATGTCAGGGGAGCCGCTTTTACCCACTTCGTTGAGGAATTCCAATGTCTTCTTCAGGCCGTCCCGGAACGAAATGGCTTCTGGAGTATTCTCTTTTTGATGGTAGCTTTCCCAATCTCTATTGGCCCTATTTAATGCTTTACGTAGAAAGCCAGTCTTTTCCATACTTTGCCTCTACTTCGCTGAAATTAGAACCGGAGTTAAGCGTTTCCTCAGGGCCGAGCATTTCCTTCATGGCCAACGCCAGGTGAGGAGCTAAGGGTAGTTTTTCCAACAAGCGTTCTTCCTCTTCGGTATCCCCGCGATCGGCAGCGGCCAGCGAGTCCTGAATGATCTTGAATTTCTCTTCTTTCGTCATTGTGGGCATAGATATATCCTCCTATGGCTTCAGGGGGACTATAGCCCCCCTGTCTCTGAAAGGGAAGAGGATTACCGCCCACGCCCCTGCATCAGTTCATGCTCTTTGGATAGTTCCTTGAACCGTTCCAGAAAGACCTCTTTGACCATCTTCCAGTTCATGGGTTCGATCTTCATTCCCTTGGGTGGTTCCGGCAGCCCCTGTTTTTGGGGGAGGTCGGGCCATTTGACAACCTGATTCATCTCGGCGGCCATGACGGACATGTCTGCTTTCTTGATGATGCAGGGGCGCGGGAACGTGATTTCAAACTTGGTGCAAATGGCATTCATCACGCCCTGCTCGATCTTGCGATATTCGGGCAACAGCTTTTTGAGAGGTGAAACCACATCGCCCAGGTATGCTTCAGTGGCGTCATGCAACAGGCCGTGCAGTTTGTATTCCTTGGGCAGCGCATCGGCTACCAGCAAGGAATGATGGCCAACAGAGAACGTGTAGTGGCCAGCTCCATTATATCGGTCCAGCTTGGCCAGGTGGTGGGCAATATCCTTGATGTCGATTTCTTTGGGATCAGGCTTCAAGAGGTCCAGATTTTTGCCGGT
>JAFLJW010000438.1 GCA_022712815.1 Pseudodesulfovibrio sp.
TTTCTTCGGTGCCAGCCTTCCGTACACGGCATTCACCATCTTCCTTATTGGCTTTATTTATAAAGTCATCAACTGGGGTCGGAGCCCTGTTCCGTTCCGTATCCCCACAACCGGTGGCCAGTTCAAATCATTTGATACCAAGCTGTTCCCGCAGAACAAGTACGACTGTCCTCAGACCGGCGCCCAGACCTTTGTGCGCATGGTCCTGGAAGTCTTTGCTTTCCGCTCCTTGTTCCGCAACACTACGGCATCATTGCATGACACAAAAAACGGCCCTGTGGTCGCCTACAAGTCGAGCAAATGGCTTTGGATTTTCGCCATCACGTTCCATTATTCCTTTTTCATTATCGCCCTGCGGCACCTGCGCCTGTTCCTTGAGCCGGTCCCGTTCTTCGTGAACGGCCTGGAGTTCATCGACGGCCTTTTGCAGATCGGCGCGCCCACCATGTACCTGGCTGATCTCGGCCTGGTCGCCGGTGTGTTGCTGCTGCTCGGACGCAGGCTCCTTGACCCCAAGATCAATTACATCTCGTATGTCTCCGACTACTTCCCGTTGTTCTTGATTCTGGCTATCGCCCTGTCGGGCATTTACATGCGCTACTACGCCAAGGTTGATGTCATCGCGATCAAGGAGCTGACCATGGGTCTGGTAACTTTCAGCTACCATATCCCGGAAACCATCAGTGTCTCCTTCTTCATCCACCTCTTCCTGGTCAGTACCCTCATGGTGTACTTCCCGTTCAGCAAGCTGATGCACTTTCCCGGTGTCTTCCTGTCTCCGACACGGAATCAGCCCAATGACACACGCGCAAAGCACCATGTGAACCCCTGGAATGATCCGGCTATCAAGGCCCATGCCTATGCGGACTACGAAAAAGAATTCGGAGTTCCCATGGCTGAGGTTGGTTTGCCCCTGGATGATCCCGAACACGGCAAGGCCCCCGAAGAAGAGGCTGACGCCTAAGGGTCACCCCTACGGTGATACTTCTTTATCTTAGGAGATAAAAGATATGTCCGACATGCCTAAAGCAGATGAGCTCTTCAAGAGCATAGACTACACTCCTCCGATCTCAGGTTGGATGGAGACCCCGGTGGATTTTTCACCGGGCAACTGGTGTTATCCGGCCAAGCCGGAAAAAATGGCGTACATGGAGTCCAAGCTCCCCGGCCTGTGGGGTCCGACCCGCGAATGGAGTCCGGGTGAGGCTGATTGGAAGCTCCCCTCCAACTGGAAAGAAATTGTCGTCAACGGCTTCAAGGAGCGTCTGGGTAAATTCCGTTCGCTGAAGCTGTTCATGGATATCTGTGTTCGTTGCGGTGCCTGTGCAGACAAGTGCCACTTCTTCATCGGTTCCGGCGACCCCAAGAATATGCCTGTTCTCAGGGCCGAGCTGATGCGCTCGGTTTATCGCGGCGAGTTCACCCTTGCCGGGAAAATCCTGACCAAGCTGACCGGTTCCCGCGTCATGGAAGAAGATGTCCTGAAAGAATGGTTCATCTACTTCTACCAATGTACTCAGTGCCGTCGTTGTTCCCTGTACTGCCCTTACGGCATCGACACAGCGGAAATGACCATGATGGCACGCGAGCTGATGCATCTGGTTGGCCTGAACACCAACTGGATCATGGAGCCTGTTTCCAACTGTAATATCACCGGTAACCACCTCGGTATTCAGCCCCACGCCTTCAAGGATATCGTGGACTTCATGGTTGACGACATCGAGGAAATCACCGGCAAGAAAGTCAAGGCCCCGCTCAATGAGCACGGTCACGACATTCTGTTCATCACCCCTTCCGGTGATGTCTTTGCCGATCCCGGCATCTACACCTTCATGGGTTACCTGATGCTGTTTGACAAAATCGGCCTCGACTACACCATGTCCACCTACGCATCAGAAGGCGGCAACTTCGGTTCGTTCACCAATAACGAAACCATGAAGAAGCTCAACGCCAAGATGTACGCCGAAGCCAATCGCCTCGGCTGCAAGTGGATTCTGGGAGGCGAGTGCGGCCACATGTGGCGCGTCGTCCATCAGTACATGGATACCATGACCGGCGATACTCAGGGTGAGCAGATGACCACTCCGGTCAGTCCGATCACCGGTACCGTGTTCGATACCTCTGCGGCCACCAAGATGCTCCACATCACCGAGTTCACTGCCGACCTCATCAAGCACGGCAAGGTGGACTTTGACAAGAGCCGCAACGATCACCTGCGCGTCACCTTCCATGATTCCTGCAACCCTGCCCGTGGCATGGGACTGCTGGACGAGCCGCGTTATATCATCAAGGCCGTCTGCAACAACTTCTTCGAGATGCCCGAAGCCACCATCCGCGAGCAGACTTTCTGCTGCGCTGGCGGTTCCGGCCTCAACACCGAAGAAATCCTTGAGATTCGTCTCCGCGGCGGCCTGCCCCGTGGCAACGCACTCAAATACGTTCAGGACGAACATGGTGTGAACACCATGGCCTGCATCTGCGCCATTGACCGCGCCACCCTGATCCCGCTGGCTGACTACTGGGCACCCGGTGTCACCATTACCGGCGTACATGAAATGGTTGCCAACGCTCTTATCTTCGAGGAAGGCGAAGAGCGCACCATAGACATGCGCCTGGAGCCTCTGCCCGGTTTCGAGGATGAGGATGACGACTGGACGCCCCCGAACACGGAGGATGCATAAATGAAAATGCACTACGGTTTCCCGATCATCGTCGGCCTTGGCCTTTTCATCGGGTTGCTCTGCCTCCCGTTTGTCATCGGCAAGGGCATAACCAAAGAATACAAGCAGCCCGAACTCAAGCTTCCAGCCAATGAGAAGGAGTGCATCGAGTCCAAGGAGTTCATGCGCAGGGAGCACATGCAGCTTCTCAACGACTGGCGCGACTGGGCTCTGCGTGATGGCAAAAGGATCTATACCAACCACGCTGGCAAGGAGTTCACCATCAGTCTGCAAAACACCTGCATGAAGTGCCATAACAACAAGGCCGACTTCTGCGACAAGTGTCATACTGATGCCGGTGTCTCTCCCTACTGCTGGGATTGCCACATTCAGCCGGAGGGTTTGAAATAATGAAGAACAATAGAAGAGCCTTCATCAAACTTGCCGGTATTGCCGCAGCAGGACTCGCCCTGGCCCCCAAGGCCATGGCTTCCAGCGGTGCATCCCCGGTCAAGAAAAATCCGGCTGGCATCACCGCCAAGCGTTGGGCCATGGTCATTGATTCGACCAAGCTGCACACCAAGGAAGACATCGCCAAACTGGCTGAGGTCTGTCACTCCATTCACAATGTCCCGCATATCGAGGGCAATCAGAATGTGAAGTGGATATGGGGCGCCCCGTATGCTCAGGCCTTCCCGGAGCAGGAAAATCCGCATCTGGCGGAAGAAGTCCACGAACGCGAGTATATCCTGCTGTGCAACCACTGCGAGAACCCGCCCTGCGTGCGTGTCTGTCCCACTCAGGCGACCTACAAACGCCCGGACGGCATTGTGGCCATGGATTACCATCGCTGCATCGGCTGTCGCTACTGCATGGCCGGTTGCCCCTACGGTTCCCGTTCCTTCAACTGGGGTGAGCCCCGCGAAGGTTTGGACCTGTCCAAGCTGAACCCTGAGTTCCCCACCCGCATGCGCGGTGTCGTCGAGAAGTGCAACTTCTGTGTCGAACGCCTTGCAGTGGGCAAGCTGCCCGCTTGTGTCGAGGCCTCTGAGGGCGCCATTGTTTTCGGCGACCTCTCCGACCCCGACTCCGATGTCCGCAAGGTCCTTCGTGAGCGGTTCACCATTCGTCGTAAACCCGCTGTCGGTACCGAGCCGGGCGTTTACTACATCATATAGGGGGAATCAGAATGCTCGAAATAGCCTTGAAAGGTTCCAAAAGATACTATGGCTGGATTGCCTTCCTCCTGGTGCTCATCGGCATCGGGTCCATGGCTTACGTGAACCAGCTTATGGTCGGCCTGAAAACCACGGGCATGAGCAGGGATGTTTCCTGGGGATTTTATATCTCCCAGTTCACCTACCTGGTCGGTCTGGCTGCCTCCGGCGTCATGATCGTGTTGCCCCATTACTTCCACAATTACAAAAAGAACAAGCACATGGTCATCTTCGGCGAATTCATGGCAATCGCCGCCTGTGTCATGTGCATGCTGTTCATTGCTGTTGATGTCGGTCAGCCTACTCGTATGCTGAACGTCATGCTGTATCCCACGCCCAACTCCATTCTGTTCTGGGATATGACCGTACTTTGCGGCTATCTCGGACTGAACCTGATGGTTGGCTGGATATGCCTGGAGGCAGACCGTCAGCGTCTTCCGCATCCCAAATGGCTGAAGCCCTTCATCTACACATCGATTATTTGGGCTTTCTCCATCCACACCGTGACCGCATTCCTGTATCAGGGCCTGCCCGGTCGCCATTACTGGCTCACCGCCATTCTGGCTGCCCGTTTCCTGGCGAGTGCGTTCTGTTCCGGTCCCGCAATCCTGTTGCTGGTCCTGAAAATCACTGAAAAGTTCACCACTTTCCAGATGCCCAAGGATGCCGTGAAAACTCTGGTCAAGATCATCATGTACGCCATGTGCGTCAACATGTTCTTCTTCCTGCTTGAGGTCTTCACCTCCTTCTACTCCAACATCCCGGGTCACATGCATCCCATCATCTACTTGTTCTCCGGAGCCCATGGGCACCACGAACTGGTTCCGTACATGTGGACCTTCATCGGTTTCGCCTTCCTGAGCATCGCCCTTTTGGTGACGCCCAAACTGCGCGAAAACCACAAGCTGCTGCCTTGGACCCTCTGCATCCTCGTGATCGCCACATGGTTGGACAAGGGCCTTGGTCTGGTAATCGGTGGTTTCAACCCCACCCCGTTCGATACCATCACTCCTTACATGCCCACCGGCAAGGAACTGTTGGTTTCCATGATGGTCTACGCCATCGGCGCATTGATCGTGACTGTTCTCTTCAAGATCGCAACCGGTGTCAAAGCAGAAATGGGTCACTCCCAGGCCTTGCCTTGCGGTTGTTCCACAGAGGACTTCTGCGACTGCGCGGAAAAGGCCGAAGCGGCTGCCGAAGCCGCTGCCACAGTCGAGGCCTAAGGGCCACGGCTACAAGCCTGGCAACGTAACGTCACCTCGCTAGGTTATATGGCTTATAAAAAGGCCCCGCTCCGAATGGAGCGGGGCCTTTTTATGTATCCAGAGTGACTGCCTAAACAAACCTTTAGTAGTTTTCAGCCAGACACAGCTAGAATGAAAAGTGATCCCACTCAACAGAGTGAAGTAGGTTAAATTTTTTATAATACTGTTTCCTATTTTTAATAGATAGTGTTATGGCTTTTTATTAAGGAGATATATATGGATAATAGCCCACTTATAATGGCCAAAGCACTAATCGACGAAGCCTTTCAGAAAATAGAAGGCCATAAAGAAATTAGTGAACTGCACCTGCAAGAATATGATGATACTTATCGAATAAATTATGCCATTCGACAAAGATATGACGACAAAAATTATCAAACGTTTTTTGAGGAACATAAAGATGTAAATGCTTTTCCAAACATTTCAAAAATGAACCAAGATCTAGCGTTAGTCTGTAAATATCTTTCATACATAAAGATGTCTCCGGCAATGAGTGATACGCAGAAGGCTATTTATGAAATAGATCATGGTGAGTCGTCTGAATCAGACATAGACAATATAATTGCTGCGAAGAGAATCCTTTCGGCAAATAAAAATGATGTTCGACTCAAAGCAGTTTTTAATTTTTGGAAAAAAAAAGCAAAATTACTAAAAGATTATTACAAACAGACACAGATAGTAAGAAGAGGGATGGTGTTTCATTCAACTCACATTTTGACGGGCAAACCCGGTGTAGGCAAAACAGCTTTATTGAATTATGTTTTTAGTGTTTACGCTAAGGAGCTACTAGAAGAAAGAGTTATGTGGATAAGAGTTGATTTGAACGATGCTCTTGAAGGGAAAAAACGTTTGTCGCATAGGTTCTCAAGAAAGTTTATTCAAATATTTTGTAGATATTATTATAACGTAGAAGGTAAGAAATGTTCTTGGCAACTATCACCTGAAGATATTCGTCTCTACAAAATATTTTTTGCGGAAGTGAATGATGCGCGGAAAATTTTGAATAAGAAAGAATTGGAAATTTTATCTGTTGATAACTTCATAGATAAAATTGATGAATATATGGTCAACAGTAAAACTATAAATATAAGTGTATTTGACTACTTCGATAGATATGAACAGAAGTATGTACCAACTTATGCAAATATCCTACTAGAATTTTTGCAAAAAAACTATGACTACAGCTATATATTTATATTTGACGGGCTTGATAGTGTCACCTTGGACAAGGTTCAATATAAAGAATATGAAAATTGGCTGACTCAAATCATAAGACTTGCAGATAACCGTACGAGGACTCAACGTTTCAAAGGTCTATACTTGATTTCAATGAGAGATGTATCCCTGATTAATTACAAAAAAAATGTGATGGATAGGGCTGACTCTGATCAAGAGATTCACTCCATACTCAGGGTTGAGTCAAAATCCTTATACAGAATCCTTAACAGACGGTTTAGGTACATTGAGAGTGAGCTTAAAAAACAAGCAGTAACAACTTCAATGCCTCAGCTTTGGAATGTTAAGAATAACTTACTTGATATCATAAATGTCTGCCTGTACGATGTTTCTATAGAGGGTTTTTGCGAAAAATATGTAAAAGCAACAATTACTCGAGAAGATTATAATCTACTAAATTATGTTTCGAACAATAATACGCGTGCCCTCATGCGTTTTTTTACACATGTTATACAAATTTTACAATCAACTTGGCATGAAAACTCTTTTTTTTACTTATCTTCGTCTCCTGGATATGACTCCTGCTTAAAGTATCTTGAGGGGAAGGAATGGACCATCCACCGAATTTTATTGTTTGGTGACTGCTGTTCGGGTACATACTGTAATAGGTATGAATATGATAGTATGGGAGAAATGACTGTTAAATCGCACTACATGTCATTAGTGCCAAATATTTTTAATTATAGAGATGCAGGTTTGGGAGATCGTCCTACATCCGTTCCTCGCTTGTTGTTAAAATATAGAGTAATACAATTGGTGGGTGCGCAGATGGACAAGAGGATTAATTTGTCCCTGCTTCTGAATATGCTTTCAAAGGTTTATGGGTGTAGCGTTGATATTCTTAGAGATGACATACGGGAAATGATTTATACTGGCCTGTTGCAGCCTAAAATTGATCAAAGGACCTTTTTAGAAGCGGACATAAATGAGGGCAACTATGAAGTAGAACTTACTAAATTGTCAGAGAAGGCAATACCTAAAATAGTAAAGCAGGCTATCTATTATGAGGTTATTGTAGACAATACTCCAATCCACCGCTCTATTGCTGGCTACATAAGGCCCGCTCATCGACAGGATAAAACGATATTCCTTAATGAATATTTGATGATAAAAAGTAAATCTATAGCAGCATTTGTTTTTTATCTTAGATATATTGAACGTGTTGATATCGACAGATGGCATTCAATGTACCCCTGTTGCAATGAGTCCGGTATAATAGCAATATTCACAAAAAATGTTATTAAAGCAATTAAAGCCTCTATGCGGTACTCTCTATATGGACACCTTTTGGAAATTAAAAAAAATGAGCATACAACAATTGAACGATATAGTTATGACTGGTATAATTATTTCAGAACAATAGAGAGAGAACTGTGATGAACTATCTCATTAGATTAATATTGGTTTGTAAAAAAATTTCTGCTGATATTTATATAGATCGTTCGTTTCGGGTTCACTTTGTAAAAAATATCAATCATGTTGAGATAAAAATTAAGCCTAGCGGTACGCAGTCCTTTAAACTGATTCTATTGATAGACCCGCTGACCATGAAAACACATAAATCTATTCTAGAGCCAATTTCTGACCCTCAATATACTTATAAAACACATTTTTCTTCCGGCACCCAAGCCTTTCAGCTTCTTGAGAGCGATACGTGCTCATACCTATTGGTTCTAGCTACTGACAACACCCCGTTACAGGATACATTTGTCATATTCCCAACAACTAGTTTTGGATTTATTAAAATGTACTGGACCGTATTGAAACTAATTTTGTTTAAAATTGATATAGCAGTTTCTTTTTACAAGTAATTTTAGTTGCAACGTAACGTCACCTCGCTAGGCCATACGGTTTATATGAAGGACCTCGCTCCATTTGGAGCGGGGTCTTTTTTGCGAAAAATAAAGTCATTACACGGATTTCGTCTCGCATTCCTGACAGCAACCATGCTATTGTTTGTCTTGGCAATTGCTCATGCATAAACCATAACTACACATGGAATTATTGAATGAAAAAACACATTGAAAAACATCTGCCGGGGGCCTGTATTTCCAGATACGCGGTTGTTCTGGCCATGTTCATCTTTTTCGGCTTGGCCGGATGCGCCTCGAACAAGATCATCGTCCCGGCCATCTCGGACAATGCCGCCGGAATCCACCTGCCGGGCAAGTTTGTATGGTTTGACCTCTTCACCACCGACATGACCGCGGCCTCCAATTTTTACGACGCCCTTTTCGGCTGGGAGTTTAAGCGGACCAATGAGATCAATCCTGCCGTGAAGACCATTTACCAAAACGGCAAACCTATCGCCAACATGATCGGGCGCAACGGTGAACCGGGTCAGTCCAAATGGCTTCCCTACATGTCCGTTGAGGATGTGGACGCCAGCGTTGTGGTCACCAAAAACAACGGTGGCTCCGAATACAAGCCGGCCAGGGAACTTCCTGATCGCGGCAGGATAGCCGTGATTCTGGACCCGCAGGGGGCCGCAGTCGCGCTTTTGACCTCCTCCTCAGGCGATCCGCAGGGTAACGCCTTTGCCAGCAACCACTGGCTGGGTTGCGAGCTGTGGACCACGGATGTGGATGGAGCGGCAGCCTTCTATCAAAAGTTGGTCGGCTATGATGTGGACCTCATCAATGTGCACGAGAAAGTAGAGTACCGGATGTTGTCCAGAAACGGCAAACGCCGTGGCGGGATCGTCAGTATCCCCTGGAAAACAGTCAAGCCGGAATGGATTCCGTACATCACCGTTGACAAGGTCCTTCAGACCGTCATCAAGGCTCAGGAGCTCGGCGGAAAAGTGCTTCTCACCCCTGACATGAGCGTCAAGGAAGGCCGCGTGGCCATCATTGCCGATCCGACCGGTGCCGTCTTCGGCATCCAGCAACTGCGATAGGAGGCAGCACCATGATACGTTACAAACTCCTCC
>JAFLJW010000032.1 GCA_022712815.1 Pseudodesulfovibrio sp.
TTTGATGATTTTGTGGAGACTTACATGGAGCTTCGCAAACACAAAGGCGTGCTTGAAGATGCCGCCCGCGACCGCATGTCCGACCCGACCTACTTCGGGACCATGATGGTTCACAAGGGATTGGCTGATGGCATGGTATCCGGTTCGGTGACCACCACCGCCCAGACCATCCGCCCCGCCTTTGAATTCATCAAGACCAAACCGGGGGCGTCCATAGTTTCTTCCGTTTTCCTCATGTGTTTGCGAGATCGGGTGTTGGTATATGGAGATTGTGCCGTGAACCCCAACCCGGATGCAAATCAACTGGCGCAAATCGCCATTGGTTCCGCAGAAACGGCCCGCATTTTCGGCATCGAACCTCGTGTGGCAATGCTCAGTTATTCCACAGGTGCTTCCGGCAAAGGGCAGGACGTCGAAAAGGTCGTCGAAGCCACTGCCATCGCCCAAGGTTTGATCAGGGAGCGTGGTCTGGATATCGCCCTTGAGGGACCGTTGCAGTATGACGCTGCCGTGGACCCGGATGTAGCCGCGGTCAAGATGCCTGGCTCATCCGTGGCAGGCAAGGCAACCGTATTCATATTCCCGGACCTCAATACCGGCAACAATACCTACAAGGCTGTGCAGCGTGCCGCCAATGCCGTTGCCATCGGCCCGGTTCTTCAGGGTTTGAACAAGCCGGTCAACGACCTTTCACGAGGTTGTACCGTTCCCGATATCGTCAACACCGTGGCCATCACCGCCGTTCAGGCGCAGGCCGAAAAAGGCATATAAAATGAAAATTCTGGTTATCAATTCCGGCAGCTCATCCATCAAGTATCAGTTGCTCGACATGGACACTGACGCAGTGCTCGTGACCGGTCTGGTGGAACGCATCGGCGATGAAAACGGGTCCCTGACCAACAAGGTATTTCCCGGCACCAATGAGCAGTCTGTCACCAAAATGGAGAAGGCCATCCCGGACCATGATACTGGCATGAGGCTGGCTATCGAGCTGATTATCGACCCGGAAAAGGGCGTGATCAAGGATATGGCCGAGATCAATGCAGTCGGTCATCGCGTTGTCCACGGCGGCGAGGATTTTCATCAACCCACTATCATCACCGATGAAGTGATTGTTGCCATTGAGGCGAATATTCCCCTGGCTCCTTTGCACAATCCTGCGAATCTGGATGGCATCCGTGTTGCCATGGAGTTGTTCCCCGGTGTGCCTCAGGTTGCGGTTTTTGATACTGCCTTTCACCAAACCATCCCGGCTCATGCCTACATGTATGCACTACCGTATGAGTTGTACGAGAAGGATCGTGTCCGCCGTTACGGTTTTCACGGGACATCGCACAAGTTTGTGGCCGGTGAGTGTGCTCATCTTTTGAACAAGAAACTGGATGATCTGAATTGTATTTCCGTGCACCTCGGAAATGGGTGTTCCATGACTGCGGTTAAAAACGGCAAGAGCGTGGACACCTCTCTCGGAATGACTCCCCTCGAAGGATTGGTCATGGGCACTCGCTCCGGGGACGTGGACCCGGCGATCCACACCTTCCTGTCCCGGAACAAGGGCATGGATATCGAGATGATCGATGCAATGCTCAATAAGGAGTCCGGCCTCAAGGGCTTGTGCGGTATGAATGACATGCGTGATATTCATGCCGGAATAGAAAAAGGTGATGAACGAGCCAAACTTGCTCTTGATGTGCAAACCTATCGCAACCGCAAGTACATCGGCGCATACATGGCCGTGCTTGGCCGCGTGGACGCCATCGTGTTCACGGCTGGCATTGGCGAGAATGACGACATCGTCCGCCGCGAGTCGGTCAGGGGGTTGGAGTGCTTCGGCGTGAAGATCGATGAAGCGGTCAACGCGCAACGCGCTAAGGAACCCCTCAGAATCAGCACTGCCGATAGCAGTGTTCAGGTCTGGGTCATCCCGACCAATGAGGAACTGGCCATCGCGCGCGAGACACGGTTTGTTCTGAACGGAAACCAGTAGTGCCAAGCAAGAATTTTGCATTCAGGATTACATAAAATAACAGAGGTTGCCGTATGCCTTCCACTGAATCTTTGTGCCAGACGTTTACCGAAAAAGCCCAGCTTGTTTCGGCCATTGTGACGGAAACAGCAAATGAAGACGAGGTGTTGAACTACGTCCTCGATCTGTGCGGAAAAAAGGAAGCGTGTCAGCTTCTCATGTCGGGCTGTGAGCGCGATTTGTCTGAAAAGGCCGAAGGGCTGTGCGATACCAAGCAGACCAAGGTTATTGCCGCGCCCGGATTGAAAAAGGGTATTTACAAGAAGCTGGCGGCCGGGTGCGAAAAGTCCGGTTTTGAATGTATTGATTCCGGCGTGCGTGACCATTTGGCCGGTATTGACATCGGGTTCACCTTTGCCGAGTACGGCCTTGCCGAGACCGGAACCCTGATGATCGACTGTCCCAACGAGGACCTCCGGCTTGCCACCATGATCAGTGAATTCCACGTCTGCGTCCTGCCCAAGTCCAAGATCAGGAAGGACAGCTATGCCGTGGAAAAGATGATGCTCACCCGCATGCAGAAGACACCCAACTACATGGCATATGTCACGGGTGCGAGCCGGACTGCTGATATCGAGCGCGTTCTTGCCCTTGGCGTTCACGGGCCGCTGGAATTGCATATTTTGCTTTTGGAGGATTAGTCATGCAGAAAGCCAAAGATCTGAAAGAATACCGCAAAGAACTGCGCGAGTCCCTGGACAACGATTTCCTGCGCACCACCCTTGATAATTTTGCCGTGGCCTATCGGGCCGGACGTGCCAACGCCTTCAAGGATATCGATGTCAGGAAGCTGATTGACGAGATTGCCTGCTCCAAGGATGATGCCACGGCCAGATATGA
>JAFLJW010000033.1 GCA_022712815.1 Pseudodesulfovibrio sp.
AAACTCTCCACACCATTTTTGATCTTTCATACAACGACCCGCAATAGGCGGGAGCAGCTTAGAAGCAGTTCATCGTTTTGCGGTCAAACGAAACTGGACAAGGCGGAAGTCTTCGACCGGATTGGCCTTTTCGTTAGCAGATCGATGTTACTGATTATTGCTGCGGGAGCCTCGATCACACCGCAAAAAAGCGACTTTTGGGTACTTTTGGTCGCTTTGGTCCAAAAGTACCTCGGCCCGGAGGGGACGAAACCTCTTTGCTCATTCTTCATCGTCACCGCAGGTGGCCTTCCATATTTCTTTTCTCTTTCTCTTCTTTCTCTCCAAAAAGAATAAGGGGAGGCGGCATATCGCCGCCTCCCCTAAATGGTAATTTGAACATCCCGTTGCTACTGCGGGATGGTGTCGTATGTATCCTCGGCAACGTCGAATTTGTTGATGAGGTCACCTTGCAATGTCAGGCATTTGTACAAGGTGAAGTTCCTGTTGCTCAAAGCGGTTTCGAGCAACACGCTGTTGGTGAACACTTCATTGATGGAGTCGAGAACATCAAGCAGGGAACGCTGGCCCACGTTGAACTGCATCAGGTACATGTCACGGGATTCAATGCTATATTGCAGAGCTTCCTGATGTTTTTCGATCTGGCCTACACTGGTCACATATTCGGACCAGGCCGTAGCCACTTGTCTGGTCAGGTCGTCAATTATATTTTGCAGATTAGCCTCGGCTTCACTGATCCTGGCCTTGGCGGTACGAGTGTCATTATAATCCGTACCACCATTGAACAGATTCCAGGACAGGGCGAGCATGGCCCGATTGTCGCTTAAATAGACTTTTGTACCATCAAGGTTGTTGGTGTAGCGGGAGCTGAGTTGAAGGTCGAGATCAGGGTACATGGATGATTGAACAACGCCCTTGTTTCGGTTTGCGACCTCAAGTTCCGCTTTATAAATAAAAATTTTCGGATTATTTTTCATGGATCTTTCCATGATCTGATCAATGGTTCCCGGAATATACTCAGGTCGATATTCCGGGTCGGCGAGCATCTCAGGATTTTTACCAACAGAGCGGATGTATTCGGCTTCCGCAGTTTGCAGAGCACCCATATAGCTGATCATGGTGGTCTCGGCGCGGGCCACACGACCACGGGCCTGCATTTCATCCGCCAGGCTGCCTGCCCCGCCTGCGACACGTTCGGCAATGGAATTCAGGACTTCCTGATGAGCCACGATATTATCGCCAGCCAGAATGATGAGCCTGCGTTCCCGAACTACGTCAATGTGCGCTCTAATTGCGTTCAGAGCCACGGTCTCGACGTTGTCAAAAAGGCGACCTTCGGCAGAGGTCAGACGCGCTTTTTCACTCTGATAGTCATTATAGCGGTCCATTCCATCAAAGATATTCTGTGACAGGCGAAGAGTGCTGTCAGATGCCGTTCGGACGCGCTCGTCATTGCCACTGCTTCGGGTGGTGGAGCTGTTGTATTTCTGAAATCCGTAATTGGATGTGAGATTCAAGGATGGGAAGAAACGCCCAAGGGCTGCGGCCTTTGATCTGGATACAGCGTCCCGGTTGTGCAGAAGCGACTTGATCAATGGATGCTGTTTGACAGCGTCCGTTACGGTTTCCTTCAGGGAAACAGTACCATCCACATCAGCGAAGACCTGATGGGAACATAATAACGAAAAAATGACAGCCACAAAAATCAGTTGTTTCATAAATATTTGACGTAGGTTAAATGATTAACCGCTATTGATGAATTATGTATATGGCTTTGCGGGTTTATGCAAGCGTTGATAGAAAAAAACCCGACCTTTTCAGGGGTCGGGTTTGAATTTTATTCGTTTAGTCTGTACCAGAATTAATCATATACTGGATAAGATCATCCGCGTGGGTGTCCACGTCCGCATGGACCGTAGCATCAATATGTAGAGGATCAACTCCCATCAGCTGGACTATAACGTCATGGGTATTGCTGTTATCGTCACCCACAACCAGTTGGGTGAAGTTGATGCCGTCATCACCGGTTTCTATCGTGATGTCCTTCACAGCCGCGCCTTCCTTGATCTCGATGGTGTCGCCAGGGTTGAAATCTTCAACTACCAGCGTTCCGCCTCCATCGGCCAAAACAGACGGATCAATGATAATGGTATCATTGCCGTCGCCCAGATGGACGAAATCATGGCCGCTACCGACTTGGATCACATCGTCCCCTGCGCCTGCGAAGATCACGTCGTCACCAGAGCCACCGACGAGGAAGTCTGCGCCATCGCCGCCGGAGATAAAGTCGTCTCCTGCACCGCCGTCGATGGTGTCGTCACCTGCGTTACCGTAGGCTACATCATGTCCTGAGCCGCCCTCGAACACACCGTCTTCGGTGCCGCGAACATCAACAACCAGATCATTGAAGTCGTCATCATCGTCATGCCCGTGGCTGTAACTGTACGGATCGGGATCAGTAGCATGATGTCCCTTGCCCGGAGCTTCAAACTGGTCATCCATGCTGACGGTAATGGATTCACCTGGATCAACGGTGACCCCTGCGTCTTCACCGGTCGGGAACAGGAAGCCGGTTTCCTCGCCGTTCGGGTTGAACTGCGCATCGTCGAACTTGACGTCGATTATCTCGTTGCCAACGGCCAGTTCCCAGTTGCCCTGGGACTGGACAAAGTTCAGGTCGTCATTGAGGTCGAGGTCCGCATTACCAGTGTTGGGGGCGAGGAAGAAACGGACTTCTTCATCTCCGCCAAAGGTCTTGAGCACCTGATGGAGCATGGCCTGATCATGGCTGTCAGCCAGGATTATCTCAGGCTCGGAGGGGAAGCCGTCCGCGCCAATGGTGTAGACACCCAGCATGTTGATGTAACCTGACTCCTGGGATTCAAGGACCACTTCCTGACCTGCGACATCCATGTTGACCATGTCCGGGTCAGTCGCTTCCACCACATTGATGGTGGAGGTGGCAATATTGCTTGCCAGGGATTCGTTTCCTTCCGCATCGGTCACCTGAATGGTGATTTCACGCGGATCATTATCGGATTCGGTCGAAGCACTGAACGTGATAGCCTCAATGGCTGTTTCGTATTCGGCTGCGGTGGCCTGACCTGACAGTGTGACGATAATCTGACCGTCTGCTGTCACTTCGGTATCCACGAACAGGCCGGACACGCCATCGGTATTCAGAACATCGCCAGTTTCGCCGGTCAGGGTGATGACCGCCTTGCTCATCAGGGCCGTGTCGGTGTCGCTGATGGACATGTCTCCGACGATGGAGATCGGGTCGCCGCCCTCGACAAAGGTAGTGCCGAAGTCTGCGTTGTCATCGTCAACCGGAGTGACGGTGAAGCGGACATCGTCCCAATCGCTGGCATGAACGACATTGTCTTGTGCGTTGCGGATGAACTCCTCGAAGCTGATATGCTGGGTGCCATCTGCATCGGTTCCGTCGATGCGGAACTGTTCGCCGAAGCGGTTCAGGGATGCATCGTCAAAGAAGGCCTTGAAGGTCTGAGGATCGCCGTTCTCATTGATACCGGTACCCCACCACTGGCCATTGTCGTCCTGGGTGAAAGTGATTTCACTGTCGCCGCGGTATGCGGGACCGGTGCGAACCTCTTCGCTGTTGAGGACAAAGAAGTGCGGGGTTTCGCCGTTTTCAAGGTGGGTGATCAGCTCGCCAGCGTTGAAATCGGCAGGGCCGTCCACGTTGGAGTAGTCGATCAGGATCTTGGTTGCGGTCGGGTTGCCGTCAGCGTCCGTGGTGTACATCCCAAGCAGGTTGTAACCCCAGGAGTCGCTGGCGGCTGCATTGATATCATAGTGTGTGCCGCTGTCCAGATCAATGACCGGGGCATCGTTTGCCGACGGGGTGATATTCAATGTGACGGTAGCGGTGTCGGTGCCGCCGTGACCATCGGAGATGGTGTATTCAAAGGTCGCCTGTCCTGAGAAATCAGTTTCAGGCTCGAAGGTGACTTCACCTGTCGTGGTATTAATACTGACTTCGCCGTGAGTCGGATTACCTACCGAGACGACGGACAAAGTATCGCCGTCGATGTCTGAGTCGAAATCACCTGCCATGTTGGCAGTGGTGATCAGGTCGCTGGCATCGAGGGTGATGGTCTGATCTTCGTAGTAGGTGCCGCCCACTGAACCGACAGTCTCCCCTTCCACGCTTCTGAGCAGGAAGTCGGAGTTGTTGCCGGAACGATTTGCACCGTCATCAAGAGGCATGATCGCGACTTCAGCGATGGGAGTGTCGAACCCGCCGATGGTGACTGTTGCCAATCCGGTGGGGGTTCCTTCCACATCTACTTGTCCGAGCAGGTTGCCGTCGGCATCAAATGCCGCCACGCGGGCAACTTCAATATAGCCTTGATCGTACGGACCAGCATCGTCGATACCGTCATTCGGGGTTTGAATACCGTCAAACAGGGAGGACAGGGTCAGGGTGACGGATTCCATGGGTTGCTCGAATGAGACTGCCATCAATTCCGTATCCGTGGTGTCCATGCCGTCAATCAGGTCGATCTCGCCACCGTCGATGTCACCGGGAGAGCTGACTCCGAGACCGGAATAAGTATAATGTTCGCCCGCTTCATTGAAGCTGATATTCTTGGTGCCGAAGCTGGCGTCGTCCCATGTGCTTTGGTCAGTGCCGTCACCGACCAGGGCGCGGACATGGACACCTTCGGAAGCCCATTGCTCGACAACCTGTGCCGTGTTCACACCGGAATCCGGGGTGGTGACGTCGATGGTCTCGCCAGCGATGGACCATGATGTTCCGAATTCGTCATTGATGGCGACCGGGGCATCGTTTGTACCAGTAACGTTGATAGCCACTGTCTCGGTAACGGTTTCGCCATCAGCGGTACGGGCGGTGACCGTAAAGGTCTCGCTTTCCTGCTGGCCGTCTGCCAGGACCTCGCCGCGAGCGTCCATGGTGTAGGTCCAGCCGCCGTTCTCGCCGATTTCCAGTGAGCCGTAAGTACCGTCGATGGTCTCGGCGTCAAAGTCCGGGGTATCGACTGCATCGACATCCGTTGCGGCCAGAGTGCCGGACACGGACGGTGCAGTGTTTTCAGTCGCGGAACCGGAAGCATCGCCGGAGATGGTCGGGGCGTCTTCGGTGCCGTTGATCGTAATGGTAATGGTCTGTTCGGTGCCGTCCGCGCTCTCGACCGTGAAGGTCTCGCCGAGCGTGCCGCCATCGCCCAGTCCCTGAATCGCGGACTGGGTGTTGTCGGCCACGTAGGTCCATGCGCCATCGGTTCCGATGGACAAACTGCCGTATGTGCCGCCTATGGTCTCGGCTGCAAAGCTGGATTCACCAGCATCGGCATCGGTGATGGTCAAGGTGCCGGTGGCAGAGATATCGTCACCGCTCACACTGATATCCTCGGTCACGGAACCGGCTGTGTCACCGGCGATGGTCGGGGCGTCAGCCGTACCCGTGAGGGAAACAGTGACTATCTCGGTAACAACTTCGCCGTCAGCGGTACGGGCGGTGACCGTAAAGGTCTCGCTTTCCTGTTGACCGTCTGCCAAGACCTCGCCGCGAGCGTCCATGGTGTAGGTCCAGCCGCCGTTCTCGCCGATTTCCAGTGAGCCGTAAGTGCCGTCGATGGTCTCGGCATCAAAGTCAGGAGTATCGACTGCATCAACATCCGTTGCGGCCAAAGAGCCGGACACGGACGGTGCAGTGTTTTCGGTCGCGGAACCGGAAGCATCGCCAGAGATGGTCGGGACGTCTTCGGTGCCGTTGATCGTAATGGTAATGGTCTGTTCGGTGCCGTCTGCGCTCTCGACCGTGAAGGTCTCGCCGAGCGTGCCGCCATCGCCCAATCCCTGAATCGCGGACTGGGTGTTGTCGGCCACGTAGGTCCATGCGCCATCGGTGCCGATGGACAAGCTGCCGTATGTGCCGCCTATGGTCTCGGCTGCAAAGCTGGATTCGCCAGCATCGGCATCGGTGATGGTCAAGGTGCCGGTGGCAGAGATATCGTCACCGCTCACACTGATATCCTCGGTCACGGAACC